>DASQMY010000406.1:0-3105 GCA_035645255.1 Mycobacteriales bacterium | reverse complement strand
CGGGTACTCCGCCTCCAGCCCGGCGGCGATCTCAGCGAGCCCGGAGTGCCGCGCGACAAGTGGCGGCGACCCGCATGCGGCGGCCTCCGCCGCGACCATGCCGAACGCCTCGGGGAAGACTGACGGCGTCACGCTGACGTCCGCGAGCGGCCACAGGTGCCGCAGGTGCCGGTGCTCCAGCGCGCCGGTGAACAGCACGCGGTCCGACGCCGCGGCCTCGAGCGCCCGCCGGGCCGGACCGAAGCCGACGACCACAGCGCGCGCGTCCACCCGCTCGAGCGCGTCGATCAGCAGCCCGACGCCCTTCTCCTCGCTCAGCTTGCCGACGTAGACGACGGTCCGCTCGTCCGCGGCGAGGAAGTCGCCCAGCCGCTCGGCGTTGTGCCGGTCAGGATGGCGCTCGGTCTGCGCGCCCGGCGGCAGGGCCGCGTCCCGCGCGCACTCGGCGACGAGCGCGGCGAGTGCCTGCGTCCGCGGCTGCGGCGCGAGATCGTCGACATCGACGCCCGGCGGGATCACGCGAACGCGCTTCGTGTAGTCGCTCGGGCCGACGACCTCGTCGAGCACGCCGCTGATGTGCTCCGATCCCGCGACGACCAGTCGCGCCGCGTCGAGCGACCGGCGGGCCCACTCGCCGAGATCCGGCCGCCCGCGCATGGAGAACTCGAGCTCCGACCCGTGCGCCTTCACCGCGAACGGCAGCCCGCTGGCCGCGCCGACCGGCCCGCCGAGCAGGACGTGGTTGGCGAACACCACGTCGGCGCCGTCGACCGCGCGGACCGCGGCGGCGTTGCGGTCGACGTACTGGTCCCGCTCGGCGTCGGTGAGGTCCTGCAGCAGCCGCGGTACGGCGTCGTCGTACCGGTCGAGCACGAAGACCGGGAGCAGCGGCCCGATGTCCGGCCGGACGACGACCGCCGTACCGATGTCGTAGCGCTCCGGGTGCGGCTCCTGGCAGACGACGACCACCTCGTGCCCGAGCCGGCTCCACACCCGCGCCAGCGAGCGGGTGTAGACGTTGGAGCCGGTGCCGCCGAGCAGGTAGCCGTGCCAGAGGACGATCTTCATCGCTGGGCGGTCTGCGCCACCAGCGCCGCGAACCGCTCGAAGAACGGCCGCCAGGTGACCTCGCCCGCACGCGCGGCCGCGATCCCGGCCTTGCGCACCTCGCCGACGACCAGGTGCTGGGCCCGGATCGCGTTGGCGTCCTCGTCGGTCCACCGGTCGACCTGGTGCGGCGGCGTCTCCGGGTGGAACTGCACCCCCCAGGCCCGGTCCCCGAGCCGGAACGCCTGATAGGGGTACGCCGGGCTCCCGGCCAGCCACACCGCCCCGGGCGGCAGGTGGTCGATGCCGTACCAGTGCCACTGCACGGTGTCCACGATCATCGGCATCCCCGCGAACAGCGGGTCGGCGGCGGCGGAGCGGCGCAGGTAGACCCGACCTGCGCCGAGCTCCGGGCCGGCGGCCCCCTTGCCGACCGAGCCGCCGCAGGCCAGCGCCATCACCTGCGCACCGAGGCAGATGCCGAGCGTGGGCACGCCCTGGCTGACGCAGCGCTCGACCAGCTCGAGCTCGCGGGGCAGCCAGTCGTGCTGCTCGTCGACGTTCTGCCCGCCGCCCATGACGATCAGCGCGTGGTAGCGCGGCGGCAGCGCCGTCGGGATCCGCTCACCAGCCTCGGCGCGGACGACGTCGAGGTCGAGGCCGGCGGCGGGCAGCCACTCGTCGAGCGTGCCGAGGCCGTCCGGGGTGATGTGCGAGATCGCGAGCGCGCGTGGCATGGAGCCAAGGCTAGCGGTTGGTCACAGCACGCCCAGGTAGCGGTCGACCTCGTACGGCGTCACGATCCGCCGGTAGTCGAGCCACTCCTCCCGCTTGTTGCGCAGGAAGAACTCGAACACGTGCTCCCCCAGCGTCTCGGCGACCAGCTCCGAGGTCTCCATGATCCGGATGGCCTCGGAGAGGTTGGTCGGCAGCCGGTCGATGCCGAGAGCGCGCCGCTCCATGTCGGACAGCGCCCACATGTCGTCCTCGGCGCCGGGAGGAAGCTCGTAGGCCTTCTCGATGCCGCGCAGGCCGGCGGCCAGGATGACGGCGAAGGCGAGATACGGGTTGCACGCGGGGTCCGGCGAGCGCAGCTCGATCCGCGTCGAGTTGCCCTTGAGCGGCTTGTACATCGGCACCCGCACCAGCGCGGAGCGGTTGTTGTGACCCCAGCAGATGAACGGCGGCGCCTCACCGCCCGCGGTGATCCGCTTGTAGGAGTTGACCCACTGGTTGGTGACCGCGGTGATCTCGGCCGCATGCACCAGCAGGCCGGCGATGAAGTGCTTGCCGACGTCGGACAGGTGGTACTCGTCCGCCGCGTCGTAGAACGCGTTGCGGTCGCCCTCGAACAGGCTCATGTGCGTGTGCATCCCGGACCCGGCGAGCTCGGTCGACGGCTTCGGCATGAACGACGCGAACAGCCCGTGCTCGAGCGCGACCTCCTTCATCACCAGGCGGAACGTCATGATGTTGTCCGCGGTCGTCAGCGCGTCGGCGTAGCGCAGGTCGATCTCGTGCTGCCCCGGCGAGACCTCGTGGTGGCTGAACTCGACCGAGATCCCCAACCGCTCCAGCATGGCGATCGCCTGCCGCCGGAAGTCGTGCCGCGAGTCGTGGGCGGTGAGGTCGAAGTAGCCGCCTCGGTCGGCGGGCACCGGCTTGCCGTCGACGCCCTTGCCGTCCTCGAAGAGGAAGAACTCGATCTCCGGGTGGGTGTAGAACGTGAACCCGGCGTCGGCCGCCTTGCGCAGCGCGCGGCGCAGGACGTTGCGCGGGTCGGCGTCGCTCGGCGAGCCGTCCGGCATGACGATGTCGCAGAACATCCGGGCGACGCCGGGTGCCTCCTCGCGCCACGGCAGGATCTGGAACGTCGACGCGTCCGGCTTTGCGAGCATGTCGCTCTCGTAGACGCGTGCGAAGCCCTCGATCGCCGAGCCGTCGAAGCCGATGCCCTCGGTGAACGCGCCCTCCAGCTCGGCCGGTGCGATCGCGACCGACTTCAGCACGCCCAGCACGTCGGTGAACCACAGCCGGATGAACCGGATGTCGCGCTCC
>DASQMY010000405.1:0-3737 GCA_035645255.1 Mycobacteriales bacterium | reverse complement strand
GCGCAGCGGCCGCGCGGTGTGGCTCGCCTCCGCGGGCGGCGACCCCGACTTCGTCCGTGCGCTCGGCGACCTCGCCGCGCGGGAGGGCGGCCTCGAGCTGGAGGTCGTCTACGGCTCCTACGACATGCCGGGAGCGCGGCTGCTGGACCTCGTGGCGACCATGGACCGGCTGCGGTCACCGGGCGGCTGCCCGTGGGACGCCAAGCAGACCCACGAGTCGCTCGCGCACTACCTGGTCGAGGAGACCTACGAGGCGCTGGAGACGATCGAGGCGGGCGACCTCGTCGGGCTGCGCGAGGAGCTCGGCGACGTGCTGCTGCAGGTCGTCTTCCACGCCCGCGTCGCGCAGGAGCGCGACGACGGCACCGGCTGGACGATCGACGACGTCGCCGGCGGCATCGTCGAGAAGCTGATCAGCCGCCACCCGCACGTCTTCGGCGACCTCGAGGTGTCCGGCGCCGACGAGGTCGTCGACAACTGGGAGCAGCTCAAGGCTGCCGAGAAGGGCCGCACGTCGGTCACCGAGGGCGTGCCGCTGGGCCAGCCGGCGCTCTCGCTGGCCGGCAAGCTGCAGAAGCGGGCGATCGGAGCCGGCCTGCCGCCGCAGCTGGTGTCCGAGCACTCCGGCGCGGCGGAGACGATCCCGCAGGCGGTGGCTGCTGCTGCCGCCGCCGTCTCCGACGCCGAGGACTTCGACCGCGTCGACGCCGTCGGCGACCTGCTGTTCACCGCGGTCGCGCTCGCCCGCAGCCACGGTGTGGACCCGGAGGCGGCGCTGCGCGGGACCGCCAAGCGCTTCCGCGACCGGCTGGCGACGGTGGAGCGCCTCGCGCGGCAGGACGACCTGCCGCTGGACGCCCTCGACGAGGTGCGCTGGCGCGAGCGCTGGGACGCGGCGGCCGACTCGCCGTTCGCCGACGAGGCCGACGACGACGCGCTGTACGAGGTGGACCTGGGCGACGACGTACCGGCGTCTGGTTCGTCGCCGGACGCCGAGCTGGACGGCGAGCCGGCCGAGCACGACCGGCGCCACCACGCGCCGTAACGCGCGTCGCGCGCCCGCGCTCGCACTCCAGCCACCGCCCAAGATCGTCTGGCCGCGGGGTTGATCCTGGGTGAAGTCCTGGGTGAGTGCAGGCCGGCCCCGGCGGTTCCGGTGGTGACTGCTGACCGTTCGGGCCGGTGTTCTGCGGACCGCCACGCTCAGCGGAGCGGCACGAACGGTCACCAGTGAGCGGGGCCGCCGCGCTGCGCCGCTGACCGCCAGCCCGGCCGAGCAAGTGAACGGAACCATGCTGGGACGCGGCTCGAGCCGCTCGCTTGCGCCGCTGACCCGCCGGTTCGCACTGGTCCGGGCCAGGGCGGCAGCAACAGCCGGCCGATCACCGCTCCCGTCGCCCAGGCTTGCCGCCGGCGGTGCGGTGGTGACTGGTGAGCGGGCCGGCAGGTAGACCCCTGGACCGGGCCGCCCCTTGCTGCTGTCCTTGGGTACGCCGACCGCACTGGAGCATGTGAAGGACGTTGCTGGGACGCGGCTGGAGCCGCTCGCTTGCAGCCGGTGATCCGCCGGCCCGGGTGTCGGATCGGTCACTCCGCGCGCGGCGCGGTAGCCGGGAGCGCCTGCGCGCCGGCGATAGGCTGGCGCGTCAGCAGACCGTCGCATCGCACCAGTCCAGGAGAGCGCCGTGCCGTCGATCGAGGCAGTAGCCGCCAGGGAGATCCTCGACTCCCGTGGCAACCCCACCATCGAGGTCGAGGTGGCCCTCGACGACGGGACGATCAGCCGCGCCGGCGTGCCGAGCGGCGCGTCGACCGGTGCCTACGAGGCGCTCGAGCTGCGCGACGGTGACAAGGGCCGCTACGGCGGCAAGGGCGTCGAGAAGGCCGTCGCCGCGGTGATGGAGCGGATCGGCCCCGAGCTGCTCGGCTACGACGCATCGGAGCAGCGGCTGATCGACCAGGCGCTGCTCGACCTGGACGGTACGCCGGACAAGAGCTCGCTCGGCGCCAACGCGATGCTCGGCGTGTCGCTCGCCGTCGCCCGCGCCGCCGCCGACGCGGCCGGTCTGCCGCTGTTCCGCTACGTCGGTGGGCCGTCCGCGCACGTGCTGCCGGTCCCGATGCTCAACATCCTCAACGGCGGCGCGCACGCCGACACCAACGTCGACGTGCAGGAGTTCATGATCGCGCCGATCGGTGCGGCGACGTTCGGCGAGGCGCTGCGCTGGGGCTCGGAGGTCTACCACGCGCTCAAGGCGGTGCTGAAGCAGCGCGGGTTGGTGACGGCGGTCGGCGACGAGGGCGGCTTCGCACCCGACCTGGAGAACAACCGCGCCGCGATCGACCTGATCCTCGAGGCGGTCGGGTCGGCCGGGTTCACGCCGGGTCAGGACATCGGGATCGCGCTCGACGTCGCGGCGACCGAGTTCCACGGCGAGGACGGCTACCTGTTCGAGGGCCGCAGCCAGAGCTCCGACGAGATGGCCGCCTACTACGCCGGCCTGGTCGGCGACTACCCGATCGTGTCGCTCGAGGACCCGCTCAGCGAGGACGACTGGACCGGGTGGGCGGCACTGACCGCCCAGCTCGGCGGTGCGGTGCAGATCGTCGGCGACGACCTGTTCGTCACGAACCCGTCGCGGCTCGCCCGCGGCATCACCGAGCGTTGCGCCAACTCGCTGCTCGTCAAGGTCAACCAGATCGGCACGCTGACCGAGACGCTCGACGCCGTCTCGATGGCGCACCGGTCCGGCTACACCTGCATGATGAGCCACCGGTCCGGCGAGACCGAGGACACGACGATCGCCGACCTCGCCGTCGCGACCGACTGCGGCCAGATCAAGACCGGCGCCCCGGCGCGCAGCGAGCGGGTCGCGAAGTACAACCAGCTGCTGCGGATCGAGGAGGAGCTCGACGACGCGGCCCGGTACGCCGGGCGCGGCGCGTTCCCGCGGTTCGCTCTGCGGCAGACCGACGCCGGCCAGGTCTAGCGGCCCCGATGGTCAACCGGCCCGCCCGTCCTTCCCGGCCCACGCGCCCGCACCGGCGCACGGGTGCCCGGGCGGCGTCGGGCGGCGCGGCGCGCCCACCGCGGCGCCGCCGCACGTCCGGCGTACCGAGTGCGGTGCCGACGGGCAGGATCACGCGTCGGTCGCCGGCCAGGCGCGCCGGTGCGGTCACCACCCGCGCCGCGGTGCTCGCGGTCATCGTGTGCGCGCTGGTGCTCTCGCTGACCTACCCGGTCCGGTCGTACTTCGCCCAGCGGGCCGAGATCCGCGACCTGGAGCGAGCGAGGACGGCGGCGCAGGGCCGGGTCGCGGCGCTCGAGGCGCGCGAGGCGCGGTGGAAGGACCCGGCCTACGTCGAGGCGCAGGCCCGCGCGCGGCTGCGTTACGTGCGGCCCGGCGAGACGTCGTACATCGTGATCGCACCGACGCCGAGCGCGGCGCCGACCACGCCCGCCCGGCGCAGCGACGCCGCGGCCGACCAGCCCTGGTACGAGCGGGTATGGGAGACCGTCGAGGTCGCCGGCGAGGAGCCGACTGCCGGACCGGAGCGGTGACGGGCGAGGTCGACGAGCGCGACCTCGATGTCGTCGCCGCGCAGCTCGGCCGGCCGCCGCGCGGTGTCCGCCGGGTGGCGCACCGGTGCACCTGCGGGCTGCCCGACGTCGTCGAGACGAGCCCGCGTCTGCCGGACGGGACGCCGTTCCCCACGGTGTTCTACCTCACCTGCCC
>DASQMY010000404.1:0-11482 GCA_035645255.1 Mycobacteriales bacterium | reverse complement strand
ACCCGGACAACTCGCTCGGCTACGTCGAGAACTTCCTGCGGCTGACGTTCGGTGTCCCGGCAGAGCCGTACGAGGTCGACCCCGTCATGGCGGCGACGCTCGACATGCTGTTCACGCTGCACGCCGACCACGAGCAGAACTGCTCGACGTCGACCGTCCGGCTGGTCGGCTCCAGCCATGCCAACCTGTTCGCCTCCGTGTCGGCCGGCGTCAACGCGCTCTGGGGGCCGCTGCACGGCGGCGCCAACCAGGCGGTCCTGACGATGCTGCAGAAGATCAGCGACGACGGCGGCGACGTCGACGACTTCGTCCGGCGGGTGAAGGACAAGCAGGACGGCGTGAAGCTGATGGGCTTCGGCCACCGCGTCTACAAGAACTACGACCCGCGCGCGGCGATCGTGAAGGACGCGACGGCCAAGGTGATCGAGCGGCTCGGCGCCGACGACCCGCTGCTCGACATCGCGGTCCGGCTCGAGGAGGCGGCGCTCGCCGACGACTACTTCGTGGAGCGCAAGCTCTACCCCAACGTCGACTTCTACACGGGCGTCATCTACAAGGCGATGGGCTTCCCGACGCACATGTTCACCGTGCTGTTCGCGATCGGCCGGCTGCCCGGCTGGATCGCGCAGTGGCGCGAGATGATGTCCGACGAGGCGACCAAGATCGGCCGGCCGCGCCAGGTCTACGTCGGCCCGCCGGAGCGGCATCACCCGGCCGCCGGCGGCTGACGTACGGCGCCCCCTACCGCTGATGACGTAGGTTCGGCGGCGTGGAGGAGTCGATCGCGCGCGACGTCGTCGAGCGACTGCGCGCGCGGGGCGCGTTCGCCCACGCCCACCCCGTCGGCGTCTACCGCTACAGCGTCCGAATCGTCATCCCGGACGGCCGCGAGGCGATCTGGGACGCCGACGGCGCCGCCGGCCTGGAGGCCGTCATCATGCGCAACGGCGTGCTGGTCGGACTGGTGGAGCACGTCGACGGCTCCGAGCACTTCGACGTCGCGCAGACCGTCGACGCGATCCTGCGGGCCGACTACGACGCGCCGCTGCGCAGGCCGTCGCGGATGCCCCCCGCGACCGACCCGGACGGCGTGCCGAAGGCTCCATCGCCGCCGCCTGCTGCTCGTCCGGACGGCGTCGCCGGCCGCATGCGGCGGCTGCTCGGCCGCAGCGACTGATGCCGGTGCAGACCTACACCGTCGAGCAGGCCCGCAGCGTCCTCGCCGACCTGCTGCCGTCGCTGGACGAGGTCGTCCGGCTGCGGGCCGATGCGGCCGAGATCGCTGCGGCGACGCAGCGCGGTGAGGTGAGCGACATCGGCGGGCTGGCGGAGCTGAAGGCGGCGCAGGCGCGCCTCGACGACGTGCTGTCGTCGGTCGCCGACCGGGGCATCCAGCTCAAGGGCGTCGCTCCGCTGCTGCTGGACTTCCCCGCCGAACGGGACGGCGTACCGGTGCTGCTGTGCTGGCTGGAGGGCGACCGCGAGCTCGGCTGGTACCACCGCGCCGACCTCGGCTTCGCCGGCCGCCGCCCGCTCACCTAGCTGCGCCATTCCGTGAGATGCACCCTGCAGCTCTTGCTCCGCGCCTGACATGCAGGGTGCAACTCCAGCTGGGGGATGGCAGGGCGGCGGTGGCTCAGTTGCGAATCAGCGCGGTGAAGCGCCGTGCATCGGTGGGCCGCGCGAGGTTGTTGAACATCACGTACGCCGGACCGTCGCCGACGTTGTTGCGCAGCGTCGTCAGCTCGTCGTCGGAGTAGACGTGCCGGCTGCCGGTGATGCCGTGCAGCCGGTAGTAGGCCAGCTCCGGCGTGACGCTGAGCCGCAGGAACGGGTCGACGGCGTGCGTGAGGTCGAGCTCGCGGCACAGACCGGCGACCAGGTCGTCGGGCCAGGGGCCACGCGGTTCCCAGAGCAGCCGTACGCCGTCCGGCCGCCGGGCGGTGCGGGCGAAGTGCCGCAGCCGCTCGACGTTGTCGTCGGTCGGCCGGAAGCTCGCCGGGCACTGCAGCAGCACGGCGGTCGCCCGCAGCTCGCGCGCGCAGTCGAGCGTCGTCTCCCACGCCCGCCCCACGACGGGCGTCCACCGGAAGCTGCCGACGTCGGCGCGCTCGGCGTCGGTCAGCGGCGTCCGCAGCCGCCGGTACGTCGAGCTGCGCGCCTCGTGGGTGACCAGCTGCCAGGCCTTGATCGTGAACTCGAACCACGGCGGCACCGACGAGCGCCAGCGCTGCATCGTGCTGACCCGCGGCGGCTCGTAGAACGTCTGCTGCACCTCCAGCACCCGGAAGGCCTCGGCATAGGCCGGCAGTGCCATGCTCGCTCCACAGAGACCCACCTTCAGCGTCATGCCGGGCTACTACCCACGCGAGTTGTGCACAGTTCCGCGGCCGAGCCCGATCTGCCCGCTCCGGCTGAGCCAGGGTTGAGCCATCCGGCGCTCGGCCGGACGGGGAGGTGGCATGCGGATCGAGGTGTGGCCCGACGAGCTGCGGCGTGCGGCCGCCGAGCTCGGGCAGGTGATCGCCGAAGTGGAGCGGCTCGGCGTCGACCGGCAGCTCGAGTCGGCCGCCGCAGCTGTTCCGGGCGGGCGGCTCGCGGCGAGCGCCGCCGCAGCAGCGGACCGGTGGCGGCGGGACCGGGCGCGGGTGCTTGCCGAGCTGGCGGAGCGCGCGTCCTCGCTCGCTCAGGCGGCCGCGGCCTATGCGGTCGCCGAGTCGCGCGCTTCGGGCTCGCACGTCATGCCGGGTGCCGTAGCGCCCGGTGCGGGCGGTGCCGGGTGACGGTCGTCGTGAGCCAGCTGTCCGGCTGGCACGCCGAGGAGCTGAGCGCAGCCGGGACGGCGCTGCGGGCGGCGTCCCGCGAGCTCGGCGTCCTGGCCGCCCGCGTCGCGGCGCCGGAGCTCAACCGAGCGTCGTGGACAGGGGTGGCGGCGGATGCCGCGGCACAGCACGCCGCCGAGGCGCGGCGCCGCTTCGACGCCATGGCGTCGGTGCTGGACCTCAGCGGACTGCAGCTCTACGCAGCCGCGCGGATGCTGCAGATCTCGCGCCTGCAGCTCAAGGTTGCGGTCGCCCGCGCGGCGGGCGCGGGGCTCGCCGTGGCCGAGGACGGCACCGTCGATGTACCGCTCATGCCCGCGGAGGACTCTGCCGTCGGTGCGGTCGCCGCAGCAGCAGCGCGGCAGGCCGCGCTGGTGCAGTGCGCCGACAGCGCCTCGGCGGTCGCGCGCGCAGCGCTGGCAGCGGCCGAGCGAGCCGATGCGGCTGCGGCGCAGGCTCTGGACAGCGCCGGCGTGGTCGGTGCCGGTCTCGGTGCTTCGACGCAGGCCTGGCTCGCGCTGTGGGCGGCTGAGCTGACCGGACCGGGGCTGCAGGTGCTGATGGGTGCGCGACTGGTGCCGTGGAAGCTCGGCAGCCTGCCGGCGCGTGGCACGGACCCCGCGGTCGTCGCGTCCTGGTGGGCCGGGCTCTCGCCGGCGGACCGCGACATCGCCATCCGCGCACACACGCACCACGTCGGCGCGCTCGACGGGCTGCCAGGCGAGGTGCGGCACCGCGCCAACCTGCTGGCGCTGCAGGCCGGGATCGCCGACGCCCAGGCTGCGCTCACGTCCCGCCGAGCGCCGCTGATCGAGGCGGTGGAGCTCGTGAGCAGGCTGAAGAGGTTCGAGGCGGTCGCGTGCGAGCTGGCCGCGGATCCTGTCCGGCGCCGGCTGCTCGTGCTCGACGACGACGGACGCCTGGCGGCGATCGCGATCGGCGACGTCGACACGGCCGACCACGTGGCGGTCGTCGTCCCGGGTCTCGAACAGGATGTCGCCGAGGACATGGACGCGGTGGTCCACAACGCCGACCGACTCGCCGGTACGGCGGACGCCTGGCTGCAGCGCCTCGCACCGAAGGAGACGTTCGCCGCCGTCGCCTGGCTGGGTTACGACACGCCGTCGTTTGCGACGGTGGCGTCGAGCCGGGAGGCCGTCGTCGGGGCAGCGGCGCTGCGGTCGACGCTGCGCGGGCTCGACGTGGCCCGGGCGGCCGTCCCCGCGCCACGCGGCGCGCCCGGCGGCGAGCTGCACCTCACGGTCGTCGGCCACTCCTACGGCAGCCTGGCGACCGGGATCGCACTGCGCGAGCCGACCGGAGCGGACGACGCCGTGCTGATCGGCAGCCCAGGGGTGGACGCGCAGACGGCCGCGGACCTCGCCGTCCCGGTCGGTCACGTCTACGTCGGCGAGGCGGCCGGCGACACGGTCGCCGACCTGGCGTGGTTCGGGCGCGACCCGAGCAGCTCGGGCTTCGCCGCGGCGCCGCTGCCGGTGGACGGCGGCGTCGACCCGGAGACTGGCGAGCCGATGCGCGCGTCGCGCGGGCACAGCGAGTACTTCGAGACGGGCAGTGAGTCCGTGCGCAACATCGCCCTCGTCGCGGTCGGCGAGTCGCACCGGATCACCTCGGTCAGCGCGCGTTGACCGCACCTGACGCTGCAGGGCCGGTGGCGGTCCAGGCGCTCGCGAGTCGGCTCGCGGAGCTGCTCGACGCCGCGGCGACGGTGCTCGCGCCGCTGCAGTTCGTGTCGGAGCCCGCACGGGCCGCCACGGGACCGTGCGACTGCACGGCTGGCTGTGCCGGCCGACGCGCCCTGCTGGCCGGCCGGTTCGCAGCGGGGCAGCACAGCCCGACGGAGCAGGCCGAGCTGGCTGGCCGGGCGGAGCGCGGCTGGCGCAAGCACGGGTTGGCGATCACGACGCGGTACGACGGCGGGCTCGGCCACGAGGTCGTCGCGACGACCGCGGACGGCGACGTCGTCGTCTTCGGCATCGGCCCCGGCGGCGCGACGCTGAGCGGCGAGACCGGATGCGTGGCAGTGTCAGGCGCGGCGGCGGGGCCGGAGGCGATGCCCGACGGCTGACGGAGAGGACTGCGATGACCGAGGACGTGCGGGAGCGACGCGGTGACCTGACCGCGCTGGTAGCGGGCAACGACGCGTTCCGGCGGGTCGTCGTGACCGGGACGCAGATGCAGCTCGCCGTCATGACCATCGAGCCCGGCGGCGAGGTCGGCGAGGAGGTGCACGAGGGGACCGACCAGTTCCTGCACTTCGTCGAGGGCGATGCGGAGGCGGAGCTGGACGGGGACCGGTTCGCCGTGCCGCCGGGCGGCTACGTCTTCGTGCCGGCCGGGACGCGCCACAACTTCCGCAACACCGGCAGCGTACCGCTCCGGATCGCGACGACGTACGCGCCGCCCGAGCATGCGCCCGGCACGCTGCACCGTTCGAAGGCCGAAGCCGACGCGGACGAGCACGACCACTGACGCGCGCCGCCACCTCGCCCGTAGCGTCAGTCGACGAGCACCCATCCGCCCCACACCATGATCATCGCGAGGCCGCACGCGATCTCGACCAGCAGGCCGATGCCGAACCCCTTCACCACCAGCAGCGTGACGTGCCGGGCGGCGTCCCAGCGGCCGAGCCGGCGGTACTCGGCGACCAGGACGCCCAGCACGGCTCCGATGACGAAGCCGACGAACGGGATCACGAAGAAGCCGACGAAACCGAAGACCGCCGCGAGCAGCAGCGACGACCGAGCCGCGCCACCGGCCGCACCCGAGCGGTGCGCCATGACGTACTGCGCCGCCATCCCGACGATCAGCAGTCCGGTGATCACGGCGAACGCGACGACCCCCGCGGCGCCCCAGCCCTCGAGCACGCCGTAGCCGAGCGCGGCGGCCCAGATGAGCAGCAGGCCGGGGACCAGCGGCACGATCGTGCCGGCGAGGCCGATCACCATCACGATGAAGACGAGTGCGGTCGCTGAGTCGTCCACGCGTGCACCGTACGGGGTCCCGCGGCTCGGGCGCGCGCGGCGCTCGCCGCGGGTGTCGCTCCGGGTGGCGGCGGGCCGCTGCGCAGCGGCATGAGCCCACCCGCGATGCCGCCCAACGCCCAGGCGGGCGGCTGTCGTCCCGCCAGCGGACGCAGCTTCCGACCGCGCCGGCTCGTTTGACCGGCGGCCGAACGGAAACGTCACGTCGGACGCCGTTCTCCCACCCGAGCAGCGCTGCGCCATGCCGCCGCGCACCCGCGGCCTGCGAAAGGACCCGACCGTGACCGCTGCGCCCGACGTCGCCGCCAACCTGATCGACGGCAGCCGGCTGCCCGGGTCGGGCGGCGAGACGATCGACGTCCTCGACCCGGCCACCGGCGAGGTCGTCGGCCGCATCCCGGCCGGCTCGCCCGCCGACGCCGACGCCGCGGTCACCGCGGCCTCGAAGGCGCACCAGAGCTGGGCCAGGACCGCGCCGGCCGACCGCGCCGACCTGCTCAAGCAGGCCGCCCGCACGCTCCGCAGCCACGTCGACGAGCTGGCCGGGCTGCAGACCCGCGAGAACGGCAAGCCGCTCGGCGACTCGCGCGGCGGCGTGCTCGCCGGGATCGGCGCCATCGAGCAGTACGCCGAGCTCGGCCCGCTGCACCGCGGCCGCTCGCTGCAGGGCCGCTGGGACGCGACCGACGTCATGGTCCATGAGCCGTACGGCGTCGCAGCCGTCCTCACCCCGTGGAACGACCCCGTCGCGATCGCCTGCGGCCTGCTCGCCGCCACCCTGGTCGCCGGCAACACAGTGGTCTTCAAGCCGTCGGAGAAGACGCCGCTGTCCGCGGTACGCCTGGCCGAGCTGCTCGACCTGCCGGCCGGCGTCCTCAACGTCGTCCTCGGCGACGGGCGGGCCGGCCGCGCACTGGTCCAGCACGACGACGTCGACCTGGTGCTGCACGTCGGCTCGATGGCGACCGGGCGGGAGATCGGCGCGGAGTGCGGACGCCGGCTGCGCAGGTGCGTGCTCGAGCTCGGCGGCAAGGACGCGCTGATCGTCGACGAGGGCGTCGACCCGGTGTGGGCGGCACAGCAGGCGGCGTCCGGCGCGTTCGCCAACGCCGGGCAGATCTGCACCTCGGTCGAGCGGATCTACGTGCACGCCGCGGTCGCCGACGCGTTCGTCACGGCGCTGGTCGACGCGGCTGAGGCGCTGGTGAGCGGACCAGGCACGAGCGAGGGTACGACGCTCGGGCCGCTGGTCGACGAGGCGCAGCGGACGGTCGTGCACGACCACGTGACGCAGGCGCTGGCCGCAGGAGCGGTCGCCCGCACCGGGGGAGCGCTCCCCGCCGGCCCGGGCTTCTTCTACCCGGCGACCGTGCTCGTCGACGTCACCGACGACATGGCGGTGATGCGGGAGGAGACGTTCGGTCCGGTCGCGGCGGTTCGGGTCGTCGCGTCGTTCGACGAGGCGCTGAGCGCCGCCGCCGCCGGCGACTACGGGCTGGCCGCAACGGTGCTCACGCCGTCTCCGGCCAACGCGCAGCGCGCCGCCCGCGAGCTCGCGGTCGGCACGGTCAAGGTCAACGCCGTCTGGGGCGGCGCGCCCGGCGGCGCGGCGCACCCGCACCGCGGCAGCGGGCTCGGCTTCGGCTACGGCCCCGAGCTGCTCGACGAGGTGACGCAGACCAAGGTGCTCCACCTCGGCGTACCGCCGGGGTGACGCTCCTGTCGCGGCGGGCATGCGGCCCGGCCGTCGGGGTAGTCGCTCCTGACCTGTCCCTGACCCGACCGATGGAGGCCCTCCGTGCAAGCCGCTGACCTCGCCCCGCTCTACGACGCAAGCGGCCCGTACGTCTCGGTCTACATCGACACCGACCCCGCCGTCGGGAACGCTGACCAGCAGCTGGAGTCCCGGTGGCGCAGCGTCCGCGAGGTCCTCGCGGCCGACGGCGCGGACGACGCGACGCTCGACGCGCTGGAGAAAGCGGTGCGCCGGGACACGGGCTCCCAGGCGCCGGCCCAGGTCCTGTTCGCGAGCGGAGGCGCTGTCCGCTACAGCCGTCATCTGTCCGAGGCGCTGACCCGCGAGCTCGCCGTCGTCGAGCCGCTGCCGTACGTCACGCCGCTGCTGTCGTGGGCGCAGCTGCGCGTGCCGCACGTCGTCGTGCTGGCGGACCGCACCGGCGCGGACATCTCGGCGTTCACCGACCGTGCCGACGCGATCTTCACGGATGAGGTCAAGGGCAGCAACGACGAGATCCGGCGGGTGTCGCCCGGCGGCTGGTCGCAGATGCGCTACCAGCACCGGGCTGAGGACTCCTGGGAGCGAAACATGGCCGAGGCGGCCGATCAGGCCAGCCGGATCGCCGACGCGATCGGCGCCGAGCTCGTGCTCGTGAACGGTGACATCCGGGCGGTGCAGCTCTTCCGCGACCACGCGCCCAAGCACCTCGCGCGCCGCGTGGAGGTCGTCGAGTCCGGCGGCGGCCGCGCCAAGGACGGGTCCGAAGAGCTGGTGTCCGCCGAGGTGGCCGAGCACGTCCTCGCCGCGGCGGTCGCCAAGACGACGGCGTTCCTGCAGAAGTTCGAGGAGGAGCGCGGGCAGAACGACCGCGCCTCCGACGGTGTCGAGGCGACAGTGGAGGCGCTCACCCGAGCGCAGGTCGAGACCTTGCTGCTGCACGACAACGCAGATGACGAGCGCAAGCTGTGGTTCGGGCCGGACCCCACTCTGGTGGCGACCGAGCGGCAGACGCTCATCGATCTCGGCGTCGAGGAGCCACAGCAGGGCCGGCTCTCGGACGTCCTGGTACGCGCGGCGGTCGGGACCGGCGCGGACGTGCGGATCGTGCTGGGCACCGGCGCCGCCGCCCCGACGGACGGGGTCGGCGCGGTGCTGCGGTTCGCGCTGGGCGACCCCGCTGCCGGCTGACGGCAGTTTGGCGCGCGGCGCAGTCGGGTAGCCGGGGCGGCAACCCCTGGAGGCGTCGTGACGCTCGTCTCGGAGTCGACCCGGTCGTTCGCGGTCACCGCTCCGCTGCCCGACCATGTGCAGCTCGAGGTGACCTCGGCGTGCAACCTGCGCTGCCAGATGTGCTTGGTCCGCTACCGGCCGCCGGTCAACAAGCTGGCCGGCGCGATGACGATGGACGTCTTCCGCCGCCTGGTCGACAGCACGCCGGCGCTGCGCAAGCTGACCCTCCAGGGGCTCGGCGAGCCGCTGCTGTCGCCGCACCTGCTGGACATGGTCGCCTACGCGAAGCAGCACGGCATCGCGGTCGGCTTCAACAGCAACGGCACGCTGCTGCACCGCGCGGTCGCCGACCGGCTCGTCGACCTGCAGCTCGACTGGCTGCACGTCTCGGTGGACGGCGCGACGGCCGCGACCTACGAGGGCATCCGCGACGGCTCGGACTTCGCGAAGGTCGAGCGCAACCTGCTCGGGCTGGCCGCGGCGAAGTCGGCGGGCGGCGGCGCGCTGCCCTGGGTGCAGGTGGTGTTCGTGGCGATGCGGCGCAACCTCGCCGAGCTGCCCGACCTGGTCGAGCTGGTCGCCGACTGGGGAGTCGACGAGCTCAGGGTGCAGAACCTCTCGCACTCCTTCGACGACACCGACCCGTCCGGCAGCTACGGCGAGATCCGCGAGTTCGCGGCGGCCGAGGCGCTCTGGAACGGCGACGACGCCGACGTCACGGCCACCGTCTTCGCAGCGGCGCGCGAGCGGGCCGGCGCGCGCGGCGTCGCCCTGCGCCTCCCCGGCATCGATCTGGACGCCGCCCGCCGGCCGGCCGGCCCGGGCTGCACCTGGCCGTGGGACGGCGTCTACGTCACCAGCGCCGGGATCGTCCAGCCGTGCTGCATGGTCATGGGCGACGACCGGGTCGCGCTGGGCGACCTCAACACCACGGACTTCCCGGAGATCTGGAACGGTCCGGCGTACCAGGAGTTCCGGTCCGGGCTGCTGACCGGCCCGGCGCCGGACGTCTGCCTCGGCTGCTCGATGTACCGGGGCGTCTTCTGACCATGCCGGACGACTCACCCGCTCGTGTGCTCGCTGCTGTCCGGCCGCTCGAGGCCGACCGGCTGACGGTCGCGATCGTGACGCGCAACCGGGTCGCCTCCCTGCTCGGCACGCTCGACGACCTGGCAGCGCTGCCCGAGCGGCCGCACGTCGTCGTCGTGGACAACGGATCCACCGACGGTACGGCGGACGGTGTGGCCGCCCGGCACCCCGGCGTCCAGGTGGTCGCCCTCAAGCGCAACATGGGCGCGGCCGGCCGCACCGTGGCGGCCGGGCTGGTCGACTCGGACTACATCGCCTTCTGCGACGACGACTCGGGGTGGGCGCCCGGCGCCCTCTCGGCCGCGGCCGCCATGCTCGACGCGCACCCGTCGCTGGCGCTGCTCGCGGCGAAGGTGCTCGTCGGGCCCACCCAGCGGGTCGACCCGGTGTGCGTCGCGATGTCGCGCAGCCCGCTCACGCCGTACGCCGGGCTTCCCGGCACGCCGATCCTCGGCTTCGTCGCGTGCGGCGCCGTGGTCCGGCGGACCGCGTACCTGGAGGTGGGCGGCTTCCACCGCCGCTACGGCGTCGGCGGTGAGGAGCGGCTGCTCGCACTCGACCTGGCCGAGGCCGGCTGGCACCTGTCGTACGTCGAGGCCGTCGTCGCGCTGCACCGGCCGGAGCCCAGCCCGTCGAGGGACGGGCGAGCCGTCCGCGAGCTGCGCAACGACCTGTGGACGGCGTGGCTGCGGCTCCCGGTCGCCGAGGCCGTCCGGGTGACCGCGTCGCTGGTCCGCACCCGCCCCGGGCGGACGGGGTGGCGGGCCGGTGCCACTGCGGCGGCCGGGCTGCCCTGGATCGCCCGCGAGCGCCGCCCGGTGTCCGCCGACCTGGCGGCCGAGCTGCGGCGGATCAGCTGACCAGCGCGGGACGGTCAGCCGGCGACCGGCGCGTCCTCGCCGGAGGCCTTGCGCAGCGCGTTGAGGCTGCGCGACAGCAGCCGCGAGACGTGCATCTGGCTGATCCCGAGCCGGGTGGCGATCTGCGACTGCGACAACCCGTCGAAGAACCGCAGCTGCAGGATCGTCCGGTCGCGGTCGCCGAGCGCGCTGATCGCCGGAACGAGCCACGACCGCTCGTCGACCCGGACGAAGCCCGCCTCGTCGACCGGCATCTCCCGGCGCGCCGGCTCCCCACCCGGGGCGACGGGAGCGTCGACGGACTCGAGGTAGAACGTCTCGCCCGCGTGCAGGGCGTCGATGACGCTCTCCTCGTCGCTGCCGACCGCGGCGGCGATGTCGGCGATCGTCGGCGGGCGGCCCAGCGAGTGGGTCAGGTCCTCGCGGGCGGCGCGCACGGCGAGGAACAGCTCCTGGACCGGCCGGGCGACGTGCAGCCCCCACCCGTGGTCGCGGAAGTGCCGCTTGAGCTCACCGGTGATGACGGCCTGCGCATACGTGCGGAACAGGATGCCGCGCGTCGGGTCGTAGCGCTCGGCGGACTTCACCAGCCCGAGGCAGGCGACCTGGTAGAGGTCCTCGAACGGCTGGCCGCGACCGGTGAACCGGCTGGCGAGCTGGCGGGCGAGCGGGAGGTGGTCGGCGACGAGCTGCTCACGGGGCTGGCGGCGCCGCTTGTCGATCGCCCGCGCCGTCACG
>DASQMY010000403.1:0-14444 GCA_035645255.1 Mycobacteriales bacterium | reverse complement strand
GGCGCGGCCAAGGTGGCGGGCGCCGGCGGGCTGGCCGCCGGGCTGCGGGGCGCCACCGCACTCGGCGGTGCGGCGGCCGTCGGGCTGACGGCGTCCTTCGTGTGCGCGATCATCCGGCACGTACAGACCGGTGCCCTCAGGAGCATCCCGTTCCCGGGCGCGCTTCTGGCAGTCGCCGCAGCGTCGCTGTTCATCTTCGTCAGTCAGTGAGCGACCGGTCTACTGCGCGACGGCCTTCCTTGCCTGGTCGACCTGGCTGAGGACCATGAGCCTCGGCGTTCGGCCGGACAGCCGCTGCGCCCGCTCCAGGAGGCGGCGGGCCTCGCCGGCGTCCCCGGTCGTCGCCGATGCCGCGGAGCAGCGCCTCCGCGGACTCCAGGCTCGCCTGCTCGACGTGCCCCGCCGCCCACCGCACCGGTTGGGGGCACCGGTCTGCACCACGAGATCTCACCTCAGTGACGCGCGACGCGTCGCGCCCGAGAAGCTGCTGACCATCCTCCGGCAGCCGGTCACGGACGATGCCGCCCCAAAGCCGTGACTCGCCGCGAGCGGGCACGTTGGGGGTATCGGAGGAGCTGACGAGACCGGTCAGGAATCGAGAAGCACGGTTCCTCGAGCCGCGCCTACCGTCGTCGTACCAAGCAGAGAGCGCGAGCAGAAGGGACCGGGCAATGCCTGCGAAGGCTGACAAGCAGACGACCGCCGACGGCTTCACCGCCGAGGAGCGAGCCGCGATGAAGGAGCGCGCTGCCGAGCTGCGTGCCGAGGGGCGCAAGGGCGCCAAGAAGGCCGACGGCCTGCAGGCGCTCCTCGACCGGATCGCCGGCATGACGCCGGAGGACCGCGCGCTCGCCGAGCGGGTGCATGTGACGGTGACTGCGGCGGCCCCCGAGCTGTTGCCGAAGACCTGGTACGGCATGCCCGCCTACGCGAACGCAGCGGGCAACGTCGTCGTGTTCTTCCAGGACGCGGGCAAGTTCAAGAGCCGGTACTCGACCGTCGGCTTCAACGACGATGCTGCCCTCGATGACGGCGACATGTGGCCCGTGTCCTTCGCCATCACCGCCTGGAGCCCAGCCGTGGAGAGGAAGCTGATCGGACTCGTGAAAACCGCCGTCTCGTAGTGGGCTCGACGGCTGGAGGAAGCGCAGCCGCCGGTCGCCGGGAACGGACAGCGGCCCCGTCGACCGACAATCCAGACGCCGCTACGGTCGCCTGCATCCGTACGGGGGTCCGCGGGGGCGCGGCGAACGGAGGTGGCGCCGTGCCGCGCCGGTTCGGAGGGGACATGAGAGTTCTTCCCGTCGTCGGCGTGATGCACCGCGCCGGGCACTAGGGCGCGCAGGAGTGCCACCGCGCACCGGCGAGCAGTCGTCCACCCGGGTGCAGGGTGTCGAGTCGCTCGTCGGCCAGCTGCTGCTGCGCGACGCGACGGCGGGCCTCGACCCACGGACGCGACAGATCGTCGAGACCCAGCTGGCGGGCGTGCTGCCGGGCCGGCTGGTCCGGCCCGCGGCACCGGCAGCCGACGTCCGGGTGGTACTAGTGCGGCACGCGCTGCCCGGCAACGGCGTCGTGCCGCTCGGCGGGCTGTGGCCGGCGCTCGTGGCCGCGGCTGCGTCGGGGACGGCGCCCGCCACGCTGCCGGACGGGGGGAGCAGGGCGGCCGCAACGCTCTGGAGAAGCCCCGCTGCGCCGGTCGACACGCGCATCCCAAGGTCGGTGTCCTTCGACCTCGACCTCACGGCGGTCCCGCTGTTCTCCAGCTTCGTGCTCGTCGCCGTGGTGATGAGCGCGTCCAACCAGATCAGCCCGGCCGACCTGGTCATCTCGCCCGGCAGCAACCCGACGACGGTCGACCAGCTGGTGACCACGTCGCCGCACGTCGCGGCGCGGTCGGTCGCGCTAGTCGTCTAGCTCGAGCGCCGTCGCGAGGAAGACGCCGGACCCGGCGAAGCCCGTCGCCGTCACCCGTTGACCGTCCAGTGCCGCCAGCTCGTCGTCGACGCCGAAGCTCGGCCCGCCGCTGCGGCGCAGCAGCCAGCTGCGGTCCTCGGTCGTGAGCACTGCGGTCACCTGGTCGCTCTTGGACCTGGCGGCAACCCGGCGCACCTCCACCAGCCCACTGACCGTCTGCTCGCCGCTCACCGCGGCACCACCACCCTCACCTCGGGTGCGGTCCCCTGTTCGGCGCGCACGACGACGAGTGACCGGCCGCGGGTCCGGTCGCCCGGCACGAAGGCGACGTGCGCGGCCTGCGCCGCTGACGCGGCGGGCGGCGCCACCGCGGCTGCTCCGCGCCGCGCCTTGTGCAGTGCGCGCGTCGCCCGGTGCGCCTCGAACGTGCGGATCCGGGTGCCCGGCGACGGCTCGTAGCCGAGCAGGTCGCCGAGCGCCGCGCGGGTGAGGGTCGTGCGCGGCCGGGCCAGCGGGTCGCAGGCGACCGCGTTGGCGGCCAGCGCGTGGCCGACCGCGGTCAGCAGCTGCCGGCGCGCACCGATCCCGGCGGGTACGCCGTGCGGCCCAGCTGCCTTGCTGGCCGGGGCCCCTGTGCGGGACCGGATCCGCCGGCGTACCACCCGCTGCGCCCGCGGGCGAGACGCCGGACTGGCCTGGCCGGACGATCGGGTGCGCGGACGGGTCGCCGAGCAGGTCGAACTGGCCGAGGGTCTTGAGGTCGGACGGGTCGAGGAACGACTCGCCCTGCACGAAGCGCTGCCGTGCGGTCAGCGCCGCCCGGCCGAGGAATGCGCCGGCCAGCACCTCGCTGACGAAGAGCTGGCAGATCACGTCGGCGTACGCGTTCGCGGCGGCCGGTCCGTACGACACGTTGGCGGAGCCGAAGACCCCGCTGGCGCCCTCCCGCAGCTGCGTCGCCGCGATGCCCGCCTGGCCCCCGGCCGCCGCGGGCGGCCAGTGCGCGGCGCCGTAGCAGCACTCGGCAGCGACCACGGATCCGCGCGGGATCAGCCCGGGCAGCAGCCGCGCGTCCATCGCGGGCGGCACGTCCTGCTGGCCGAGGCGCGCCTCGCCGTACCAGCGCGGGTCGAACTCGGCGCCGTGGCAGTTGACCAGGTGGACCACCGGCGCGAGCTCCGCCGCGGTCCAGCTGACGTCGCTCGGCGGGCAGGTGCGGACGGTCCCGCTGACGCCGGCGAGCTTGCCGAGCGTGAGCTGCGTCGAGAGCCGCCACGTCTTCGTGCTGAGCGCGAACACCGGCGTCGTGGCCGGCGTCGTCAGCGGGACGGCGGCCGCGGCGTGGCGCAGCAGGTCGACGAGGACGTCGGGGTCGGCCACGCCGACCAGGTCCGGCAGCCGGCCGACCGCACGGGTCGGCCCGCGGAAGTCCGCCACGTTCGGCGACGCGGCGGGGTCGCAAGCGTAGGGCAGGTCGCTGCGGATGAACTGGTCCGGGTCGTCGTTCGGGTCGCCGGTCCACAGCGGGTTGGCGAGGCTCTGCTGCCCGACCAGCTCCGGGCCGCCGAGAAGCAGTCGCGGATCCGGCGCGCCGTCACCCAGCTCAGGAACGCCGACCGGGCGCGCGGCGTGACTTCGCGGCCCCCGCGTCGCTGCTCGACGCCAGGGGCGTGGCGGCCGCGCCGTACTTCGCCCGGGCCGCGGCGCGGTGGGTCACGACGACCTTGACGACCGGCACCGTCGGCATCTGCGCGCACCCCCTGGCGATCGGTGGCGAATCCGGACGCGGCGACTATTGCACCCGATGATCCACCCCGACCAGACTCGCGGCAGTGCCGGGGCGGGCGTCGCGACGCCGGAGGGGTGTCAGGGGGCGGGGCGGATAGGGACTCTGCAGATCGCTTTCGTGCTCGTCGCGATCGTCGCGGCGTTCGTCGTGTCGAGCTCGGCCGCGCTCGGCGGCTCACTGGTCCTCGTGCCGGCCCTCGCGCTCGTTCTCGGCACGAAGGAGGGCGCCGCACTCGCCGCACTGCTGCTGGCCGCCAACAACGTCGTGAAGATGGTTGCCTACCGGGCTACGATCCCGGTGCGCCGGGCGGCGTGGGTCGTCGCCGCCACCGTCGTCGGTGCGCTGGCCGGCTCCATGCTGCTGGTCGCGGCGCAGGAGCGGGTCGTCACCATCGCGGTCATCGCCAGCATCGTGCTGACCATGCTGCTCGACGGACTGCACCGCGGCACCGCGCTGGCCCGCACGGCGCCCCTGCTCGCGCTCGGGTCGGGCTTCACCTCCGGGTTCTCCGGGACGTCGGGACCGCTGAAGGGCCTGGCGCTGCGCGCGCTCCGCTCGACCGGCTGCACACCGTCGGTGCAGCCTCCGCGGTGTCGCTGTTCGGCGACGTCACCAAGACCGCGATCTACACCGACGCGCAGCTGCTCGGCGGTTCGTCGTACCAGCTGGCGGCCGTCGCCGTTCCGCTGATGGTCGGCTCGACGCTGCTCGGCCGCAGCCTCAACCGGCGGCTCGGCGAACGGGGCTACGCCCTGATGTTCTGGTCGGTCACTGCGGGCTACGCCGGCCGGCTGGTGGTCGGGCTGTAGCGGCGGTGCGCTGCTAGGCGATGGCCTGCCGGCCGCGCTTGAGCTCGCTGAACTGCGCCACGCCGGAGATGGAGACCAGCGCGTCGTACAGCCGCAGCGCGTCGTCGCCCGCGGGCGTCGGAGCGACGACCGGTCCGAAGAACGCTGGGCCACCATCGATCGCGACGATCGGGCTGCCGCTGTCGGTGCCCACGCGTCGCTGGCCTTCGGCGTGGCTGTAGCGGATGACCGGGTCGTACGACTCGTCGTCGACGGCCGCGGCCAGTGACTCCGGCATCCCCGCGCTCGCGAGCGCGAGCCCGATCGCCCGGTCGCCGTCCTCGCCGGCGTCGTGGACGAGACGACCGAACGCGGTGTAGAAGTCGCCCACCGCCGCGTTGCCGCCGACTGCCTGGACGGCGGGCATTATGCGGACCCGGCGGCCGGCTGCGGCCATGACCTGGCGATAGCGCTCGGGGATGTCCCGGTCCGCGTTGAGGACGGCCAGGCTCATCGGGCGCCACGTGATGTCGAGGTCCCGGACAGCGGCGACCTCCACGAGCCAGCGGGACGTGGCCCAGGTGAACGGGCAGCCGGGGTCGAACCAGAAGTCGACGGTGGTCATGATGCCGCCTCCGACGTGCGCAGCACGGGCGTCGTCACCTGGGCGCGCAGCGGCTCGAGCGCGGTGCTCCACGCGACGACCTGGTCGAGCACCTCGGCCAACGCGTGCTGGTGCGCCGGGTGCGGCGTGAAGTCGCGGTAGTTGGTGAAGTCGGTCCGCAGGCTCAGACCGACCTGCGCCCGCACGGTGGCCACCTCCAGCTCCGCCATCACCAGGCGCAGGTGCTCGACCGCGCGGGTCCCACCGCTCGCTCCGTAGCTGACGAAGCCGGCGGCTTTGTTGCCCCACTCGGCGTACAGGAAGTCGATCGCGTTCTTCAGCGCCGCGGATGTCGAGTGGTTGTACTCGGGTGTCACGAACACGAAGCCGTCGAGCGCCGCGACGGTGGCCGCCCACGTCAGCGTGTGCGGCTTGGTGTACCGGCCCATCCGCGGCGGCAGCGGCTCGTCGAGCAGTGGCAGGCCGTAGTCCGCGATGTCGACGAGCACGTACTCCGCGTCGCCACGCTGGACGGCGGCGTCCAGGACCCACCGCGCAACCGACTCGGCCTTGCGACCCGGGCGGGTGCTGCCGAGGATGATCCCGATCTTGGGCATGCTGTTCCTCCGGATGAGAGTTCGGTGGCTACCGATTGACTTCACGAACACCGATGCAGATGAATTTATTCATCTGCATGAAAATTGGACTGGAGGCCTCGGATGCCCGCACACCAGCCGAAGTGGCAGCCGCGGCCGGAGGAGCGGCCGTCCTTCGACGCGTGGCAGCTGCTTCTCGAAGTCCACGCCGCGGTGACGTCGCGCATCGACGCCGCGCTGCAGGAGCGAGCGGGCATGCCGCTGGGGTGGTACGACGTCCTCGTCCACGTCGCGGAGGCGCCGGACCGCCGCATCCGCCTTCGTGACCTGGAGGAGCGGGTGCTCGTCTCGCAGAGCACGGTGTCCCGGCTGGCCGTCCGGATGGCGAGCGCCGGACTGGTCGACCGCTCCGTGCCGGCGGAGGACCGGCGTTCCGTGGAGATCCGGCTGACCCGCGAAGGCGCCCGCCGCCTCCGGGAGGCGCGCAGCGTCGCGATCGAGATCATCCGGCAGAACTTCGCCGCTGCGGTCAGCGGCGCGGACGCCGAGCACGTGGCCGCCGCGTTACAGGCCGTCCGCGGCCGGTTGGCCGTCGCGCCGGAGGCAGTCGGCGCGCCGACCGGATCGGCGCTCACTGCCGCGCCGTGACGCGGCCCGGCAAGACTTGATTGGTTCCAGATAATCCACGAGACTGCACCTCGTGCCACGTACGCCGGAGATCGAGCGCGTCCTGCGCGGGACCGGCCTGCGCGTCACGCGTCCGCGGGTCGCGGTGCTGGCCGCGCTGCACGATCGCCCGCACGTCGGGACCGAGTGGATCATCGGCGCGGTGCGCGAGCGGATCGGCGCCGTGTCGCACCAGACCGTCTACGACGTGCTGCGCGCGCTGACGGCGGCGGGTCTCGTCCGGCGGATCGAACCGGCCGGCTCGGTGGCCCGCTACGAGGTCCGAGTCGGGGACAACCACCACCACGTCGTCTGCCGGTCGTGCGGAGCGATTGCCGACGTCGACTGCGCCGTGGGCTCCGCGCCCTGCCTGACGGCGTCCGACGACGCCGGCTACGCGGTCGACGAAGCCGAGGTCGTCTACTGGGGGCGGTGCGGCAACTGCGCCGTCGGCGTACCGACCGCCCTCAGCACGACGGGCACGCACCACAAGCAGTAAACGCAGACTGCCGAGTTCGAGCGGACCGGCGCAACAGAGGGGAAGAACCGACGTGGCAGACAACGTCAGCGAGACCGAGAGCGTCAGCGAGAGCGAGAACCCGGCGATCCCCAGCCCCACCGTGAAGGACACCAGGCCGCGCACCAACCGCGACTGGTGGCCCAACCAGCCGGACCTGCAGGTCCTGAACAAGCCGGCCCGCGACTCCGACCCGCTGGGGCCGGGCTTCGACTACGCCGAGGCCTTCGCCCGTGTCGACGTCGACGCGCTGAAGCAGGACCTCGTCGAGGTGATGACGACCTCTCAGGACTGGTGGCCGGCCGACTACGGGCACTACGGGCCGCTGTTCATCCGGATGTCCTGGCACTCGGCCGGCACCTACCGCATCGCGGACGGGCGCGGCGGTGCCGGCGACGGCGCGCAGCGGTTCGCCCCGCTCAACAGCTGGCCGGACAACGCCAACCTCGACAAGGCCCGCCGGCTGCTGTGGCCGGTCAAGCAGAAGTACGGCCGGAGCGTCTCCTGGGCCGACCTCCTCGTGCTCGCCGGCAACGTTGCGATGGAGTCGATGGGCTTCCAGACCTTCGGCTTCGGCTTCGGCCGGGAGGACGTCTGGCAGCCCGAGGAGATCTTCTGGGGTCCGGAGGACACCTGGCTCGGCGACGAGCGCTACGGCGGCGAGCGCGAGCTCAGCGGCCCGCTCGGTGCGGTGCAGATGGGGCTGATCTACGTCAACCCCGAGGGCCCCAACGGCAACCCGGACCCATTGGCCTCGGCGAGGGACATCCGCGAGACGTTCGGCCGGATGGCGATGAACGACGAGGAGACGGTCGCGCTGATCGCCGGCGGTCACACCTTCGGCAAGACGCACGGTGCGGGTGACCCGAGCCTCGTCGGCCCGGAGCCCGAGGGCTGCCCGGTGCACTCGATGGGGCTGGGCTGGAAGAACGAGCTCGGCACCGGCAAGGGCAAGGACACCATCACGAGCGGTCTCGAGGGCGCCTGGACGCCCACGCCGATCCAGTGGGACAACAGCTTCTTCGACACCCTGTTCGGCTTCGAGTGGGAGCTGACGGAGAGCCCGGCCGGCGCGAAGACGTGGAAGCCGACCGACGCGGCGGCCGCCGACCTGGTGCCCGACGCGCACGACCCGTCCGCTCGGCACTTCCCGATGATGGCGACGACCGACCTCGCGCTGATCACCGACCCGACGTACCGGGAGATCTCCAAGCGCTTCCACGAGAACCCCGACCAGTTCGCCGCGGCGTTCGCCAAGGCCTGGTACAAGCTGCTGCACCGCGACATGGGGCCGATCTCGCGCTACCTCGGCCCGTGGGTCCCCGAGCCGCAGATCTGGCAGGACCCGGTGCCGGCGGTCGACCACGAGCTCGTCGGCGAGGAGGACGTCGCCGTCCTCAAGGAGAAGCTCCTCGAGTCGGGTCTGACGGTCTCCCAGCTGGTGTCGACGGCGTGGGCGTCAGCGGCCAGCTTCCGCGGGACCGACAAGCGCGGCGGCGCCAACGGCGCGCGGATCCGCCTCGCGCCGCAGAAGGACTGGGAGGTCAACAACCCGACCGAACTCGCGCAGGTGCTCGGCACGCTGGAGCAGATCCAGCAAAACTTCAACGGCGCGCAGACCGGTGACAAGGAGATCTCGCTGGCCGACCTGATCGTCCTGGGTGGGTGCGTTGCGGTGGGGCAGGCGGCGAAGAACGCCGGCCACGACATCACCGTGCCGTTCACGCCGGGCCGCACGGACGCCATGCAGGAGCAGACGGACGTGACGACGTTCGACGTGCTCGAGCCGCGCGCCGACGGGTTCCGCAACTACGTCCACCAGGGGGAGAAGCTGGCCCCGGAGACGCTGCTGGTCGACCGTGCGTACATGCTGACGCTGACCGCCAAGGAGATGACCGTCCTGATCGGCGGCATGCGTGCCCTCGGCACGAACTTCGGCAAGTCGAAGCACGGCGTCTTCACCGATCGGCCGGAAGCCCTGTCCAACGACTTCTTCGTCAACCTGCTCGACGCCGGCGTCGAGTGGCGGACGTCGTCGTCGGACGAGCACGTGTACGAGGGCGTCGACCGCGCCACCGGGCAGGTCACCAGGACCGCGACAGCTGTCGACCTCGTCGTCGGCTCCAACTCGATCCTGCGCGGCATCGCGGAGGTCTACGCGTGCGACGACGCCAAGGAGCAGTTCGTCCGCGACTTCGTGGACGCGTGGAACAAGGTGATGATGCTCGACCGGTTCGACGTGCGCTGATCGCGGTGACGTCCCGGCCGGCCCTCACGGCCGGCCGGGACGTCGTCCGTCGGCACCAGATGAACCCAACCAGTCGGAGGCGTAGATGAACTGGACACTCGAGGTCGTCGTCGTCCCGGTGTCCGACATGGAGCAGTCGCGGGCGTTCTACGCCGACAAGCTCGGCTTCCACGTCGACCACGACACCAAGGTCAGCGACGACTTCCACATCGTGCAGCTGACGCCGCCGGGGTCCGGCTGCTCCGCAGTGCTCGGCAAGGGCGTCGTCGACATGGCTCCCGGCTCGCTGAAGGGAGTGCAGCTCGTGGTCAACGACGTCCGGGCCGCGCGGGCGGAGCTCGTGCGACGAGACGTTGCGGTCAGCGAGGTGCAGGTGCTCGGACCGGGCGGTCCTCGGCCGGCGGCGGACGGCGACGAGCTCAACAACGTCGGATTCATCTTCTTCGACGACCCGGACGGCAACAGCTGGGCCGTGCAGCAGATCGACGCGCGCAGCTGATGTCGGGCCGGCTGGAGCGCCGCCGGTCATCGACACCAGGGCCGAGCTAACCGCCCGACCCGGGCGCCTTGCGGGGCGTCGTCTGCCGCGCGTTGGCGTCGACCGCGCGCAGCAGGCGATCTGCGACGTCACCGAGTCAGGCTAGCTCGACGCCGGTCAGCTCGGCGCAGCGTTCGATCAGCGCGTCCTGCACATCGTCGTCGTACGCCTGCTCGTTGAGGCGGACGACGCGGCGCTCGTGGAAGAACGCGCCGGACACGGTCGCCGCGGCATCGTCGGAAGCGGCCAGCCAGACCGCGGTGTCGGCGCCTTCGTCGAGGCCGAGCGGTGCGGCGTCGCCGGACATCTTGGTACGGACCCAGCCCGGGTGGACCGCGTTGCTGATGACCTGCGGCCAGCGGCGCGCGATCCCGAAGGCCAGTGCGGTCATCGCCAGCTTCGAGTCGGCGTACGCCGCGTCGCTCGTCCACGCCGCCTCGTGCTGCAGGTCGCCCAGATCGATGCGCCCGCGGGTGATCGAGTCCGAGCTGACCCACACGAGGCGACGCGGCGTCGGAAGAGACGCGGTGAGCAGGTACGGCGCGAGCGCGTTGACCTGAAAGGTCTGCTCGAGACCGTCCTCCGTGACCGGCCGCCGCTCGTCTCGACTCGACCAGCCGGCGTTGTGCACCACGACGTCGCACGGCTCGAGCGCAGCGACCATCGAGCGGGTCGACGCCAGCGACGCCAGGTCCCCGATGACGACCTCCCTGCGGCTGCCGGACCGCGCGCGGGTGACCCGCGCGCGGTGCTCGTCGCGGGCGTGCCGGACCACGACGAGCCCCCGGCCTTCGAGCAGGTCCGCGATCCGGGCGCCGATCCCGTCACTCGACCCGGTGACGAGCACCCGCCGGCTAGGCACCGACCAGCTTGGCGTGCGCCCCGGGCGGCCGGCCGACGACGGTCGTGAAGTCGTTGACCAGGTGTGCCTGGTCGAAGTAGCCGAGCTCGACCGCGAGCTCGGCCCAGTCGTCGGCGCGGCCGCCGATGACACGGTCGGCCGCCTCGATGAGCCGCTGCCGTCTGATCACCCAGGTCGGGCTCACGCCGATGTACGTGGCGAACAGTCGCTGCAGCGTCCGCGCGCTGACGTGGAACCGGTCGACCAGATGGTCGACCCGGCGGATCGACCGGTCGGCGGCGATCGAGTCGAATACCCGCTGGACGAGATCGACGTGGCGGTCCGGCTCCTGCGCGACCGAGCGCAGGAACGCCTCCACGATGCCAACGGCGGCCGCGCCGTCGCCCGGGTCGGTTGCGAGCACCTCGCGCTCGACCCGCCGACCGGCCGAGCCGAAGAGCTGCTCGACCGGGATGACGCCGTCGGTGCAGCTGGACGCCGGGACGCGGGCGTAGGCGTGAAACCCGGCCGGCCGGAAACGCGCGCCGAAGATCCGGCCGGTGTCATCGAGGGTGTAGGTGAAGCGCGTCGTGCACACCCCGACGAGCCGCGACTGGCCGGCCTGCAGCACGAGGTGGATCGCCGGGTCGGGGAGACTCTCGTGCACGTACGGCTCACCCGGCGGCAGCTGCCAGTCGACCATCCAGTAGGCGTCGACGGAAGCGGCGAGCGCGGGATCGGTCGGCTCAGCACCGGACTGGTGGAACCGTCGCGACCCCTCTGCCGGGTTTAGATCGCATCTGGACTCGGCCATGGCGGCAGACTATCTGGCGCGGTTCTCCAATAGGCGGCGCGGGCTTCGGCGCGATTCTGGCGCCATGACCACCACACACAGCACGGTTGACGGCAAGGACTACGTCGAGGAGCCGGCGACCGACGGAGACGTCGCGAGCCGGATCACCGGACGCGACGCGTGCAGCGGCGGCCTGCAGGGCGACCTCACCTGGCAAGGGCTTGCCGTCATGGGCGAGAGCGGCGGCGGATACGTCAGCGTCTCGCGCTTCGACGGCACGGTGGACGGGCGCTCCGGCAGCTTCGCCATGCGGATCACCGGATCCATCGCCGCGGACGGCGCGTCGGACGCGAGGTTCGTCGTGATCGGTGGATCGGGATCCCGCGAGCTGGCCGGGCTGTCCGGCAGCGGCCGGATCACGTCCGACGCGGCCGGCGGCTCGGAGCTGACGCTCGACTACGCGATCGGCGCGTAGCGAGGGACACGCCAGGCGAGACGCGCACCAACGGCTCCGGCGGCGCGGCGGTCGACCGACGGCGAGCAGCGGCGCGAGCTCGCGCTCGGCCCACTCGCCGGCCGTGATGGGCCGGACACCGAGCCGCTGCCAGGCCGCGGAGGCGTCCGGCGCCATCGCCGGATTGGACTCCTCCGCCATCGACGCGTACCCGCCTGCGACGGCGGTCGCGGCCTGCGGGCGCGAGGTAGGCGTCCTGCTCGACGCCGGAGCACAGCACCCGGGACGTACCGGACGCGAGGTGCTGCAGCTCTCGGCGCTGGTGCTCGGCGTCGACGGCGCCCGCGCGCACTCGGTGCTCGAGCTCGGCAGATTCGCGGGCCAGGCCGCGCGCACACGCGTCGGGACCTACTCGCTGGGCATGCGGACGAGCTGCTTCTCCGTGCTGCAGGCGGCCGGCATCCCGGCGACGCGCGGTGCCGACGGTCCGCTGACCGCGGACGCCGACACGGCCTCGATCGGCCGGGTCGCGGCTGCTGCGGGCGTCGCGCTCGTCGAGCTGCGCGCGGCGGAAGGCGCCGGTCTCGAAGACGTCTTCCGGAGGCTGACCTCGGAGCCGGCCGCCGGCCACAGCGACGCTGCGGAAAGGGGCGCGACATGAGGGAACGACCGTCGATGACACTGCTCGTGCGGGTGGAGCGCCGCGAGGCGACCGACACCAGGTCCGGTCGCTGGCTCATCGGCGTACTCGGCCTCTTCGCTGTGGCGGTGGTCCGTTGCTGGTGATCGCGGGGGAGCCGGAGGAAGTCGACTTCGGCAGCATGCTGCTCGGTGCACAGGTCCCGATCGCCGTTCTGCTGCCGGTGCTCGCCATCCTGGCCGTGACGAGCGAGTGGACCCACCGGACGGCGCTCACGACGTTCGCGCTCGTGCCGAACCGGGCGCGAGTCATGCTCGCGAAGACCGTCGCGATGCTCGTGCTGGCGCTGCTCGCGGCTGCCGCTTCGATCGTCGCAGCCGCGGCCGGCAACGTGGTGGCTGCCGGCACCGGCGCCGACCAGGCGCACTGGGGTTCGGCGGCGACGGTCGGCCGGGTCGTCTTCTTCCAGGTGCTGATGGTGCTGACCGGTGTGGGGCTCGGCATGCTGCTGCTGAGCGCGCCGCAGGCGATCGTCGTGTTCTTCGTGGCGCCGACGCTGCTGGTGGTGGTGGCGTCGCTCGTCGACGTACTGGCGAAGCCGGCCCGCTGGATCGACCTGACCGGTACGACGACCCGCCTGCTCGGGGACCCGATGGACGCGCGCGCGTGGGGTCAGGTCGCCACGTCGGTCACGGTATGGGCGGTGCTGCCGATCGTTCTGGCGCGGTGCGGATCGACCGGCGCGACGTCCAATGACGCGTCAGGCCGCGCCCTGGCCCCCGTCAGGCGGTCGCGACCGGGCTCTCGCGGTCCTTGGCCGGCCGACTGGTGATGACGACACCGCCGTCCTCGTTGGACAGCAGCACCATGCCGAGCCAGATCGGCACGATCTGCCCGAGCGCGAACACCATCCCGGCGAGGATCAGCCACCAGCGCGTCACGTCGGCGCTGCGGGACAGGTCGTCGCGCGACGACGCGGCCAGCTGCTTCGCCTCGCTCGCCGTCGCCGAGTAGCGGTCCAGCAGGATGCTCACGTCGCCGAGCTGGGTGTTGAGCGTCTCGATGTCCGTGCCGAGCTGCGCTACGTCCCTGGCCATGGTCCCGGCCGACCCGGTCAGCTTGGTGAAGCTGGCGCTCAGCGTCCGCAGCTCCGCCGGCAGCGGCCCGATGGCGGTCGACAACCGGGCGACGGCCTGGTCGAACGGCTCCACGGGGGAGTAGTCCGGCCCGAGCGGCACCTCGTCGAGCAGCTCGAGCGTGTCGTCCACCGACTTCGCGACGCTCTCGATCGTGGGCAGGACGGCGTTGACCGCCTCGAGCGCCTGGGGAAGCGAGCCGCCGAGGAACTGGCCGCCCTGGGCCAGCGCGGTCGAGCTGTCGTCGAGCGTCGTCTCCACGGTGCGCATCGTCGTTCGGATGCTGGTCATGCCGGTGCGGACGCTGGCGACGATCGACTCGGTGACCGCGATCGAGTCGGACACGGCGGACAGTCCTTCACCGGTGAGCCGGAGGCTGTCGTCCACGCTCGTCTCGACCTGGCGGATCATGCTCTGCCCCGCGACGACCGTCGTGACCCCGGTGAGGATCCCCGCGACACCGATCGCGATCATCGCCTTGCCGATCGTCCGCCGCGAGATGCGCGCCCGCCGCATCCGCAGCCGGATCGGGTGGCGCGGGCGGGCGCGGGAGGTCACCGGGCGACCGCCATCCGTCGGCGCGTCCCCCAGAGCGCTAGTGCGAACATGACGACACCGTACGCCAGCAGCTGCAGGGTCACCGTCCGGTCGAGGTCCGCGCCGCGCAGCATCACGTCGCGCAGCAGGTTCATCCCGTAGGTCACCGGCAGCAGGTAGCCGGCCCACTGCGCCGCGCCCCCCAGCTGGCCGATCGAGAGGAAGAACCCGCTGAAGAAGAGGCTGGCGAGCAGCACGATCAGGGTGTACTGGACGGCCTGCGCGTCGCTCGCCGACGCCAGCGATATCACGAAGCCGACACCGATCGACGCGAACAGGCTCAGGCCCATCGCCAGCACCACCTCGCCGACGCTCGCGGA
>DASQMY010000402.1:0-1582 GCA_035645255.1 Mycobacteriales bacterium | reverse complement strand
CCATCGTCGAGGCGAGCTTGCGGGCCAGCCGAGCCTTGACCGTGGTGCGCCGCTTCGGCGCCGTCCCCTCGAGCGAGGCGAGCAGCGGCGCGGCGAAGATGTCGAACGTCAACGCCGCGGACACCGGGTAACCGGGCACCCTGATCACCGGCGTCGTGCCCACGACACCGAGCACAACGGGGTGCCCGGGCCGTACGGCGACGCCATGCACGGCCAATCGGCCATCCGCGCGAACGACGTCTGCGGTGTGGTCGTCGCGGCCCGCGCTCGAGCCGGCGACCAGTACCACCACGTCGGCCTGTGACGCCGCCGCTCGCAGCGCCGCCGAGATCTGGTCGGGGTCGTCGGGGACGATCGGCTGCACGCGTGCCCGCACCCCCAGCTCGCGCGCCTGCGCGGCCAGCATCAGCGAGTTGGTGTCGGGAATCTCGCCCGGCCCGACCGGGTCGCCCACCGGCCGGATCTCGTCACCGCTGGGGATGACGACAAGCTCCGGCGCTCGGTACACGTGCAGATGTTCGGCACCCGCGGCAGCCGCGGCGGCCAGGTCGAACGGGCGCAGCCGGTGCCCCGCAGGCAACAGCAGCTCGGTGGCCGCGACGTCCTCACCGATTGAGCGCACGTGCTGGTAGGGCGGGGCGGCGGAGCGGAGCTCGGCTTGGTCACCCATTCGGTGCACGTGCTCGCGCATCACCACCGCGTCGCGGCCCGGCGGCATCTCGTCGCCGGTGTCGACCTCGTCGAACGCGCCCGCGGCGAGAATCAGCGGCCGGCTCTCACTCGCCCCGACGGTGTCTGCGGCGCGGACCGCGATGCCGTCCATGGCGGCCGCGTCATACGCCGGCGACGACCGGCTCGCCCAGACCGGCTCGGCGGTGACTCGGCCGAGCGCTTCGCCGACCGGAACGCTGACGGCGTCAACGCGTTCCGGGCATCCCGCCTCGGCGCGTGCCTCCGCCCAGGCGGCCAGCGCCTGCGGGAGTGGGATGTCCCGCAGAAAGGGACTGCTTGCTGCCCGGCTCACCGGTACAGCGTGACATCGACCTCGGCTCCGGCGTCGAGTCCGGTGGCGTCCTCGCCCACGACCAGATAGCCGTCGGCTGCGGTGAGAACGGACAGCAGCGCGGACGCGCCGAACAGAGGACTCGCCACGAGCCCCTCGCCGTCACGGTCCAGTCGTACCTGGACGACGTCGAGGCGCCCGGCCTGCGAGGCCAGCTGTCTGCCTAGCCGGGCGCGGGCGTTCGGTTCGGGCGCGGGTCTGGTGCATCCACCGAGCCGGTGCACGAGCGGCACGCCCACGAGTCGGAACACCACCAGCGCGGACAGCGGGTTGCCCGGCAGCCCCACGACCGGCACGGAGCCGCATTGGGCGAGCAGCGTCGGCTTACCCGGGCGGATGGCGATGCCGTGGCACACGATGCCCGGTGGGCCTAGCCGCTCGACGGCCCCGGCGGTCTCGTCGCGGGCGCCGACAGACGACCCGGCCGAGACGACGACCAGGTCGCAGTCGGCCACCGCCTGGCTGAGCACCTGCTCGAGCTCGGCCGCGTCGTCGGCGACGATGCCGTACGACCGCGGC
>DASQMY010000401.1:0-9470 GCA_035645255.1 Mycobacteriales bacterium | reverse complement strand
CTCCGCGTGGCGCGACACCCGCGACACGGTCCATCGGTGGACGCAGGTCGTCGGCAAGATCCGGCTCGCCCTCGAGCCGGCCGTCAACCACTGGTGGCACGTCCCGCTGTACGTCTCCGCGCGGGGGCTCACGTCCGGACTGCGGCCGACCCGGATGCGCTGCTGCTCGACTTCCTGCAGTCGACGTACGCCGCCGCGGCCGAGCTGGCGCAGTGGGACCGCGCCGCGCTGGAGCGCGCGGTCGGCGCGATCCGGCCTGCTACTGGGTGATGTTGACCATCCAGGGGACCCCGAACCGGTCGATGCACATGCCGAACTCGTCGCCCCACATCTGCTTCTCGAGGGCGACCGTCACCGTGCCGCCGTCCGACAGCTTCTCCCAGTAGCCACGCAGCTCGGCGGCGTCCTCCCCACTGAGGCTGACGGTGATGTTGTCGCCCGGCGTGTGCTCCATGCCGGGCGGTGTGTCGGCCGCCATCAGCGTGTAGCCGGCGTCGCTCTCCAGCTGGCCGTGCATGACCTGGTCGGCCGACGCCGGGTCCGGCGCGCCGAACTCGCCGAACGTGCTGACCCTGAGCGTCCCGCCGAACACGCCCTGGTAGAACTCGAGCGCCGCACGGGCGGTGCCGGTGAAGTTGATGTACGGGTTGAGTCGGGACGCCATCTCGGTGCTCCTCGGTCCAGGGGTAGGTGGTTGGAGACTAGCCCGCCCTGGATACCAGAACCCGGTCGCAGCTCGGACGCGGCGCACCTCGCGCAGCGGAGAAGTCGCGACACGCCCGCTGAGTTCCGACTCCTCGCTCCGCCGCCGCAGTACGTTCCGAACACCTCCAGCGATCCCCCGCCGGAGGTGCCGGGCTCGCCGCCGAATGCTGCCGTCGCCCGGCTGGAACTCTCCGCAGGCAGCAGCGGGGGACCCGAGAACAGGCGCCAGCGCCTAGGGGTGAAGCCGGTGACACCGGCCGGGCGCCCGCCCGAACCCGACAGCTGACTTCGCAGGCGGCAGGAAGGGTTGCCAATGCTGCTGCCTGCTCGCGTCAACTCCGCGATCGCGATGTTCGCGGCCTGTGCCACTGCGGTGCTGCTCGTGCCGGCGCCGCCGGCTGCGGCCCATCCGAGACCAGCGACCGCGACCCGTGCGCGGACCGCCGCGGTGCGGCTGCCGTCGAACGTGCTCGCCCAGCCGATGCTGCAGATCGGCGGCCGCGACGACGAGGTCGTGCGCTGGGTGCAGCTCAAGCTGCGGATCCAGGCGGACGGTGACTTCGGCCCGCAGACGCTCGCCGCCGTCCAGTCGTTCCAGCGGTCGCACGAGCTCATCCCAGATGGCATCGTCGGCCCGCGGACCTGGGGTGCGCTGCTCAACGCGACGTCGCGCAGCAGCGACGCGTGCATCGCGTCCAGTCCGGTCGTCACCGACTCGTTCGGCGCGCCGAGGTCCGGTGGCCGCACCCACCAGGGCGTCGACGTCATGGCGCGCTACGGCTCGCCGGTCTACGCGCTGCGGTCCGGCACGGTCCGGCGGTCCTACTACAACCGGCTCGGCGGCCTGGCGATCATCCTGTCCGACGACCGGGGCAACCAGTTCTACTACGCGCACCAGTCGGCCAACCTGGTCCGGGCCGGCGAGCGCGTCGTGCGCGGCCAGGTGATCGGACGGGTCGGCACCTCGGGCAACGCGCGCGGGACACCGCCGCACGTGCACTTCGAGTACTGGCCCGGTGGCGGGCGGGCGGTCGACCCGTACCGGCTGCTGCGCGCCGCGTGCGGCTGATCCAGGTGGGCGGCGCACGGCCGGCTTGTAGCGGGCTGCGTCGCGATCGTGCCGCTGCTGTCGGCGGTTAGCGGCTGACCGCTCCACCCACCGGCGGGTCGTGGACGATCACGCTGTCCTTGCCGTTGCTCATGGCGAGGTACATCGCGGCGTCCGCCGCCCGGAGCAGGCTGTCCGGGGTCGCCGTGCGGCCGGCGGGCGCGGGCACGCGGGTGGCGTACGAGACGCCGATGCTCGCGGTCACCACGTGCTCGACGCCGTCCACCGTCACCGGTCGCCGGAAGAACCTCGCAACCCGCTCCGCGATCTGCATCGCCAGGTCGTCGTGACCCGCACCCGGCGCCGCCGGCAGCTGCTCCTGACCGGCGTCCCGTGGGAACGGCTCGACCAGGATCACGAACTCGTCCCCACCCACGCGGGCCACCGTGTCGCTCGGTCGAACCGCGCTGACGAGCCGCCGCGCAGTCTCCAGCAGGACGGAGTCGCCGGCGGCGTGCCCGGCCGTGTCGTTGACGACCTTGAACCCGTCGAGGTCGATGTACAGCACGGCGACCTCGCGCCCGTCGTGCTCCGACCTGGTGAGCGCGGCGGCGAGGCGGTCCATGAGCACACCGCGGTTGGGCAGCCCGGTGAGGCTGTCGTGCTGGGCCGCGTGGGTGAGCAGGTTCTCGGCATCGACGACATCGCTGATGTCCCTGACGACCGCGACGACCTCGACGACCCGACCGGACTCGTCCCGCCGGAACGGCGTGCTGCGGCGGTGCAGCCAACGCCACCCCCCGTCGGGGTGAATCCCGCGGTAGCGGATCTGGAAAACGCTCCCGTCGGCGAGCTCCGCCGCCGCGTTGTCGTGCGTGCGCAGGCGCTCGCGGTCGTCGGGATGGACGAGCTGCTCAGCAGCGCCGGCCGTCAGCACCGCCTCGAGGAAGGAGTTGGCGCGCGTGGCGGACTGCTCGGCGAGGGTGAGCTCGGTGACGTCGGTGAGCGCCGCCACCGCGCCGATCACCTCGCCGCCGGCGTCATGGATCTGCGTGCCGCGGACGACGAGCTCGCGGTAGGGACCGCCGGCCGGGCCGACCCGCACGCGGAGCGGCTCGTGGAGCGTGCCACGCAACGTGCGCATCAGCGGGTACTGCTCGGGGGTGAGCCGCGTCCCCTGCTCGTCGAAGACGTCGATGTGCGGGTCGAGGTCGCCCATCCAGCGCCCGTGCAGTCCGGACTGGAAGCCGAAGAGCTCGCGCTGCGCGCGATTGCTCACGACGAAGTTGCCGTCGGCGTCGCACGAGACGATCCCGACGTCGATCGTCTCGAGCAGCGCGTCGGTGAAGCTCTGGCGCCGGGACAGCTCCGCGTGCGCCAGTGCCAGCTCGCCCGCGACGTCCAGCCCGTTCGGGTCCGTCACTGTGCCCACGTTGGCCCGGTGTTGGCGCCGGCGGGCCCGGTCGCGCAACGATCAGGCGTCGATGACAATCGGCAGGATGATCGGGCTGCGCCGGTAGGTGTCCCGCGCCCAGCGGCTGACGCTGCGGTGGATCAGCTGCTCGAGCTGATGCGGCTCGCCGATCCCCTCCTCCGCCGCCTTGGCGAGCGCCTTCTCGATGAGCGTGACGACGGCGTCGAACGTCGTGCCGTCGTGCACGAAGCCGCGCGCGAGGAAGTCCGGCGGCTCGGTGAGCAGCCCGGTGTCCGCGTCGACGATCGCGACGATCGTGATGAAGCCGCCCTCGGCGAGGGTACGGCGGTCCTTGAGTGACGCCTCGGTCGCCCCGCCGACCGTCGCGCCGTCGACGTACACGTAGCCCGCCGGCACCTTGCCGGTCACCGTCGCCCGCCCGTCGACCAGGTCGACGACGACACCGTCCTCCGCCATGACGACGTTGTCCGACGGAACCCCTGTGCGGATCGCGAGGGCGCCGTTGGCGTTGAGGTGCCGCCACTCGCCGTGGACCGGCATGACGTTGGCCGGGCGGACGATGTTGTAGCAGTAGACGAGCTCGCCGGCGCTCGCGTGGCCCGACACGTGCACCTTCGCGTTGCCCTTGTGCACGACGTTGGCGCCCCACCGCGTCAGCGCGTTGATCACCCGGTAGATGGCGTTCTCGTTGCCCGGGATCAGCGAGCTGGCCAGCAGCACGGTGTCGCCCTTGCCGACCCGGATCATGTGGTCACGGTTGGCCATCCTGGCGAGCGCCGCCATCGGCTCGCCCTGCGAGCCGGTGCAGATCAGGGTGATCTTGTCGTCCGGCAGCTTCTCCAGCTCCCTGAGCTCGACCACCAGGCCCTTCGGAATCTTCAGGTAGCCGAGGTCGCGCGCGATCCCCATGTTGCGCACCATCGACCGGCCCACAAAGGCGACCTTGCGGCCGTGGTGGGACGCGGCGTCGAGCACCTGCTGGATCCGGTGCACGTGGCTCGCGAAGCTCGACACGATGATCCGCCGCGGGGCCGTGCGGAACACCTCCTCGATGGCGGGCGCGAGGTCGCGCTCGGAGGTCGTGAAGCCGGGGACCTCGGCGTTGGTGGAGTCGATCAGCAGCAGGTCGACGCCCTCCTCCCCCAGCCGGGCGAACGCGCGCAGGTCGGTGATCCGGTCGTCGAGCGGGAACTGGTCCATCTTGAAGTCGCCGGTGTGCAGCACCATCCCGGCCGGCGTTCTGATCGCGACGGCCAGCCCGTCCGGGATCGAGTGGTTGACCGCGACGAACTCGCAGTCGAAGACGCCGATCCGCTCGCGCCGGCCCTCCGCCACCTCGATGGTCTTCGGGGTGATCCGGTGCTCCTTGAGCTTCGCGGCGATGAACGCCAGCGTCAGCTTCGAGCCGACGAGCGGGATGTCCGCGCGCTCCCTGAGCAGGTACGGCACGCCGCCGATGTGGTCCTCGTGCCCGTGGGTGAGGACGATCCCCTCGATCTTGTCGAGCCGGTCCCTGATCCAGGTGAAGTCAGGCAGGATCACGTCGACGCCCGGCTGCGTCTCCTCGGGGAAGAGCACGCCGCAGTCGACGATCAGCAGCCGGCCGGCGTGCTCGAATACGGTCATGTTGCGGCCGATCTCGCCGAGCCCGCCGAGCGGCACGACGCGCAGGCCGTTCCTCGGCAGACGTGGCGGGAGGCCGAGCTCGGGGTGCGGATGACTCATCGGAGCGGATCCTCTGCGGTAGTGGTGGTGCGGCTAGTCGGCGGCCGCGACGAGCGGCTCTAGCAGCAGCGCGGGATGGTTGCGCTGGATGTTGCCGAGACGCCACTTGTCGGCGAAGAGCGCGAGCAGCTCGCCGTCGGACCGGCGCAGCACCTCGCAGCCCGGCTGCGCGTTGAGGAGCTCGGTGCTGTCGGCGTCGGTGCGGCGGGCGATGCCGTAGGGCAGCGACTCGAGCGTGACCGGGGCGGAGAACTCGCCCGCCATCCGGTCCGTGCACACCTCGAACTGCATCGGGCCCACCGCGGCGAGGACCGGTGCCTGGTCGCCGCGCCGGTCGGAGCGCAGGACCTGCACGACGCCCTCCTGCTCGAGCTGCTCGATCCCGCGGCGGAACTGCTTGTAGCGGCCGGTGTCCCGCGCCCGCACGACGGCGAAGTGCTCCGGCGCGAAGTACGGGATGGGCGGGAACTCGACGTGTGCGTCGGCGTACAGCGTGTCTCCCGCGCGCAGCGTCGACGCGTTGACGAGCCCGACGACGTCGCCGGGGTATGCGAGGTCGACGGTCGTCCGCTCGCGGCCGAAGACGGTCTGCGCGTACTTCGTGGCGAACGGCCGGCCGGTGCTCGCGTGGGTGACGACCATGCCGCGCTCGAACACCCCGGAGCACACGCGCACGAACGCCAGCCGGTCGCGGTGCGACGTGTCCATCCCGGCCTGCACCTTGAACACGAACCCGGAGAACGGCGCACCGAGCGTCCGCGGCTCGCCGGCGGCGTCTACGCGCGCGCTCGGCGCGGGCGCGATCTCCAGCAGCACGTCGAGGATCTGGTGCACGCCGAAGTTGAGCACCGCCGAGCTGAACAGCACCGGTGTCGCCGTACCGGAGAGAAACGGCGCGGCGACGTAGTCGTGGCCGGTCTCCGTCAGCAGGTCGTGCTCGTCGACCGCGTGGCTCCACGCGGCGCCCTCGGTGTCGGCCGCCCGAGCCGCGCCCAGGTGCTCCTCGGGCGCGACCGTGGCGCCGCCGGCAGTCCGCGTGAAGCGGACGAACCCGCCCGTACGCCGGTCGAGCACGCCGCGGAAGTCGCCGGCGACGCCGACCGGCCAGGTCAGCGGCATCGCCTGCAGACCGAGCTCGCGCTGGATCTCGTCGATGAGGTCGAGGGCTTCGCGGCCCGGCCGGTCCCACTTGTTGATGACGGTGATCACCGGGATGTGCCGATAGCGGCACACGTCGAACAGCTTGCGGGTCTGCGGCTCGAGGCCGTTGGCAGCGTCGATGAGCATGACCGCGGCGTCGACCGCGGCGAGCACCCGGTAGGTGTCCTCGGAGAAGTCCGCGTGACCGGGCGTGTCGAGCAGGTTGATCACGTGGTCGCGGTAGGAGAACTGGAGTGCGGCGGACGTGATGGAGATGCCGCGTGCGCGCTCCATGTCCATCCAGTCGGACACCACGCCGCGCCGGTTGCCCTTGCCGTGGACGGCGCCCGCCTCGCCGATGACCCGCGCGTGCAGCGCGAGCGCCTCGGTCAGCGTCGACTTGCCGGCGTCCGGGTGGCTGATGACGGCGAAGGTGCGCCGCCGGGCGACCTCTGCGGTGAGGGTTCGACTGACGGACCGCTCGTCTGCTGCAGTCACGATCGCAGCGCGCGCTGCCGAGTCACCCTGCTCCATTCGTTCGTAGGTCGCACCAAGGCTACCTGACCGCGGGCGGCTGCCCGCGGCTGGGCCGTGGCGGGCCGACGGCTACGTGAACCGGGCGGGGTCACCCGCCCCGACCCTGAGCACCTCCGGATGCCCCGCCGACCAGTCCACCACGGTGGTCGGCTCGGTGCCGCAGTCGCCGGCGTCCAGCACCGCGTCCACTGCGCCGTCGAGCTCCTCCTTGATCTGCCAGCCGTCGGTCATCGGCTCGTCCGCGCCGGGCAGGAGCAGGCTGCTCGACACCAGCGGCTTGCCGAGCTCGCGCAGGAGCGCCTGCACGACCGGGTGGTCCGGGATGCGGACCCCCACCGTGCGCCTGCGCTGGTGCGCCAGGCGCCGGGGCACCTCCTTCGTCGCGGCCAGGATGAAGGTGTACGGACCGGGTGTCGCCGCCTTGATCCCGCGGAACGCCGGGTTGTCCAGGTGCACGAACTGGCCGAGCTGCGCGAACTCGGCGCACACCAGGGTGAAGTGGTGGCCCTCGTCGAGCGAGCGGATCCGGCGGATGCGATCGGCGCCGGTCGGGCTGTCCAGCTGGAACCCGAGCGCGTAGCACGAGTCGGTGGGGTAGGCGATCAACGCGTCGTCGCGCAGCATCGCGACCGCCTGCGCGACGAGGCGCGGTTGCGGGTTGCGCGGGTGGACGTCGAAGTAGCGAGCCATGCGTGCAGCCTACGAGGGCACCGGCTCGCGGATTGCGGACGGTCCGGGAGGGGCAGGTTGTCGGTTGACCAGGCGGCTGGTCCAGACAGGTCGACGACCGGAACGAGGAGCCTTGGCCAGCGCCCAGCACCAGATGATCGTCGAGACACGCGGTCTGACGAAGGACTTCGGCGACCAGCGCGCGCTCGACGACATCAACCTGTCGATCGCGCCTGGGGTGGTCGTCGGTCTGATCGGGCCGAGTGGCTGCGGGAAGACCACGCTGGTCAGGTCGTTGACCGGCATCATCGGCCCGACCGAGGGCGAGGTGCGGGTCTTCGGGTCGGATCCCGCGAAGTTCGGCACCCGCCAGCGGCGCCGCTTCGGCTACATGCCGCAGCAGCCGGTGCTGTTCCCCAACCTCAGCGTCTGGAACAACCTGTCGTTCATCGCATCGGTCTACGGCATGTCCATCCGGCACCGCCGCCGGCACCTCCGGGAGCTGCTCGAGCTGGTGGACCTCGGACCGCACCGCCGCAAGCAGCTCTCGGAGTGCTCCGGCGGCATGCAGCGCCGGCTCGCGCTCGCCTCGACGCTGGTGCACGACCCCGAGCTGCTGTTCCTCGACGAGCCCACCGCCGGGGTCGACCCGATCCTGCGTGAGCGGTTCTGGAACCACTTCCGGTCGCTGCGCGACCAGGGCCGCACGATCGTCGTACCGACCCAGTACGTCGGCGAAGCGGTCTCCTGCGACGTCGTCGCGGTGATGGCGCACGGACAGCTCATCACCGTGCAGCCGCCGGAACGGCTGGCCCGGTTCGCCTACGGCGGCGACCCGCTCGCCGTCGACCTCGACGGCGGGTGGCTCTCCAAGACCGAGGTCGAGCGGCTGCGGAGCGAGCAGTTCATCAGGCGCGTACGCCGGACGGAGGACGGTCTCACGGTGGTGGTCACCGACGCCGAGCGCGACGCCGGATACCTCCGCCAGATGTTCTCCGCCGCCGGCATCCAGATCGGCGGGATCACGCCGATGGAGCCGACGTTCGACGACATCTTCTTCGAGATCATCGACGCCCACAGCACGGCCGAGCAGCGGGCAGCCGCATGAGGCCGACCTACTTCCGCCGCCTGGTCCAGATCGGCTCGTTCCTCCGCAAGGAAGCCATCGACGTCGTCCACCAGCCGCGGCTGCTGCTGACGCTGGTGATCGGCCCGTTCGCGATCCTCGCGGTGTTCGGGATCGGCTACCGCGACACCCCCAAGCCGATGCGGACGTTGTTCGTCGCCCCGCCCGGCAGCCCGCTCCTCGAGCGCGTCGAGCAGTACGCCGAGGAGATCAAGTTCTACGTCGAGTTCGCCGGCACCAGCAACGACGCGGCGGCCGCCGAGCGCCAGCTGCTCAAGGGCGACATCGACCTGATCGTCAGCTTCCCCGACGACCCGCTCGGCACCGTGCTCAAGGGGCAGCAACCGCCGATCAGCGTCGTGCACACCCGGCTCGATCCCATCGAGCGGACCGCGATCACCTTCGCCTCCCAGATCGCGGTCGACCGGATCAACGGGCAGATCCTCGCGGGCATCATCGAGGGCGGCAAGGCGTACGCCGACCCGGCGGTCGAGGTGCTCGCGGACGCCAACGCGACCCTCGCCAAGCTCGACGCGGCGGTCAACACCCGTGACGCGGCCGCCGTACGCGAAGCGGTCGCCGAGGTGCAGGCGGCCACGGCGGATCTCTCGGTCGCCGGGCGCATCGACGCCGAGCTGACCGAGCAGCTGGCCGCTTCCGGCGGTGACGCGCAGCAGGCGACCGCGGCCACGACGGCCTTCAAGAACCTGCAGGCCACCGTGCAGGCGCTCGACGCCGACGCGACTGCCGCGGACGTCGCCAACGCGCGCGCCGCGATGGAGGAGATCCGGGTCAACTACGGCAAGCTCAGCGCCGTTGATCCGGCGGTGCTGGTGCGGCCCTTCACCCGGCAGGTGCGGCTTGCGGTCGCCAACGTCAACAACGTCACCGACTGGTACGCGCCGGCAGCCATCGTGCTGATGCTCCAGCAGTTCGGCGTGGCGTTCGGCGCGCTGTCCTTCGTCCGCGAGCGGCAGCTCGGCATCGTCGAGGTCTTCCGGGTGGCCCCCGTCGGCGCGACCGAGACGCTCATCGGCAAGTACCTCGCCTACCTGCTCATCGGCGGCGCGATCGGGACCGCACTC
>DASQMY010000400.1:0-8459 GCA_035645255.1 Mycobacteriales bacterium | reverse complement strand
CCGAAGAAGCCGAGCGGGATGGCCCGCTGCAGCGTCGCGACGCTCACGAGGACAGCCGCCGGCGGTAGGTGTGCGCGGCGAGCAGCACGCCGAGCGCGGACAGCGCCGCCAGATAGCCGACGTGCACGGCGGTGCTGCCGGCGGTCGCCGTACCGAGGACGATGTCGCGGCACAGGTCGACGCCGTGCCACAGCGGGGTCGCGTAGGCCACGCCGCGCAGCCAGCCGGGCAGCTGCTCGACCGGGAAGAACGTCCCGGACAGCACGAACATCGGCATGATCCCCAGCCGCCAGATCAACGCGAACGGCGTATCCGTCTCGAACGTCGCCGAGATGCCCATCAGCGGCGCTGCGAAGGCGACGCCGGTGAGCAGCGCCGCCGGCACCGCGAGCACCGCCAGCGGCTCGGCGGGCAGGGCGAACAGCAGCATCACCGCGAAGAACGCGACGGCGGACAGCAGCACGCGTGTCGCGATCCACGCCAGGTGCCCGAGCATCACGTCGAAGGGCCGCAGCGGTGTCCCGAGCATCGCGTAGTAGGTGCGCTGCCACTTCAACGCGCCGAGGACCGGCCAGGTCGCCTCGCCCGCGGCGGTCTGCATCGCCGCGGCCGCGAGCAGCCCGGGCGCGATGAACGCCGCGTAGGACGCGCCGTCCAGCGCGCTCGACGACTCCGCGTCGACCAGCCGGCCGAGCCCCATCCCCATCGCCACGAGGAAGAGCAGCGGGCTGGCGAAGCTGACCACCAGCCCGGAGAACCAGGTGCGCCGGTAGCGCACCAGCCAGTACTCGAAGGAGCGCACCGCCATCGGCGTCGACATCTGGGCTACTCCACCAGCGAGCGGCCGGTCAGCCGCAGGAAGACGTCCTCGAGCGAGCTGCGCCGGACCAGCGTCGAGACCGGATGTACGCCGCGCGCGTGCAGCTCGTCGTTGGCCTTGTCGCCGTTGTCGGTGTAGACGAGCACCCGGTCCGGCAGCACCTCGATCCGCTCGGCCACCGCGGCCAGGTGGGCCTCGACGCGCGGGGCGTCGCCATCCGCGAGCCGCAGCTCCAGCACCTCGCGGGTCGAGTGCTCGGCGATCAGCTCGCGCGGCGACCCGGACGCCACGATCCGGCCGGCGTCCATGATGACCAGCCGGTCGCAGAGCTGCTCGGCCTCGTCCATGTAGTGCGTCGTGAGCACCAGCGTGACGCCCTGCTGCTTGAGCCGGTAGAGCCGCTCCCAGACGACGTGCCGCGCCTGCGGGTCGAGCCCGGTCGTCGGCTCGTCGAGCAGCAGCACCTCGGGGTCGTTGACCAGCGAGCGTGCGATGGTGAGGCGGCGCTTCATGCCGCCAGACAGCGGCTCCACCTTGTCGTCGGCGCGCTCGGCCAGCTGGACGAACTCGAGCAGCCGGTCCGCCTTGGCGCGGGCTGCGGCGCGCGGGATGTCGAAGTAGCGCGCGTAGACGATGAGGTTCTCCCGGACGGTCAGCTCGCCGTCGAGCGTGTCGTCCTGCGGTACGACGCCGAGCCGGCCGCGGATCGCCGGCCCGTCCGCCCGCGGGTCGAGGCCGAGGACCGTCAGCGTGCCGGAGGTCGCCGGCGAGACGCACGAGATCATCCGCATCGTCGAGCTCTTGCCGGCGCCGTTCGGGCCGAGGAAGCCGAACGCCTCGCCGCGGTCGACCGCGAAGTCGACGCCGGCCACGGCGGTGAAGTCACCGAAGCGCTTGGTGAGCCCGCGCGCCTCGATGTAGGGGGTGTCCGGCATGGTGACCCGACTGTAGTTGCCGCCCGCGCGGGGCCGAACCGGGTATCCGCGGCGGCCCGGCATAGGCTTGCCAGATGAGTGACTCGGTCGACGTCGTGTGGGACGACGTCTTCACGACCTACGACTTCGGTCCCAACCACCCGCTCCGGCCGCTGCGCCTCGAGCTCACGATGGCGCTGAGCCGCCAGCTCGGGCTGCTCGATCGGCCAGGCGTGCGGGTGGTCGCGCCGAGCGGCGCCGGTGACGACCTGCTCGCGCTCGTCCACGACCGCGACTACATCGCGGCGGTGAAGGCGGCGCCGGACGACCTGCTCGCCCGGCTGTCCGCGCGCTACGGCCTGGGCAGCTCGGACAACCCCGTCTTCGAGCGCATGCACGAGGCGGCGGCACTAGTCACCGGCGCCAGCGTCGACGCCGTACGCGCCGTGTGGTCCGGCGAGGCGCAGCACGCGATGAACATCTCCGGCGGGCTGCACCACGCGATGCGCAACCGAGCATCGGGCTTCTGCATCTACGACGACCCGGCCGTCGCGATCGCCTGGCTGCTCAGCCAGGGCGCGCAGCGGGTCGCCTACGTCGACATCGACGTGCACCACGGCGACGGCGTGCAGGCGGCCTTCTACGACGACCCGCGCGTCCTGACGGTGAGCCTGCACGAGACCGGCGACTACCTCTTCCCCGGCACCGGCTACCCAGGCGAGACCGGTCGAGGTGCGGGCCGCGGCACGAGCGTCAACGTCGCGCTGCCACCCGGCACCGACGACAACGCCTGGCTGTCGGCGTTCACCGCGGTCGTGCCGGACGTGCTGCGGGCCTTCCGCCCGCAGTTGATCCTCACCCAGCTCGGCTGCGACACCCACGCGCTCGACCCGCTGGCGCACCTCGTGATGTCGGTCGACGGCCAGCGCACCGCCTACCGATTGCTGCACGAGCTCGCGCACGAGCTCTGCGAGGGGCGCTGGGTCGCGGTCGGCGGCGGCGGCTACGAGATCGTGCAGGTCGTCCCGCGCGCCTGGAGCCACGCGCTGGCCGAGATGGTCGGGGCCGACCTGACCGGTGAGACGCCCGACGACTGGCGGGAGCTGGTACGCCGGCGGTCCGGCGAGAGCGCGCCGATCGCCCTGCGCGACGGCCGCGACGTCCGGTGGGTCGAGTGGCAGGGCGAGGACCCGCGCGACGCGGTGTCCCGCGCGATCGGCGCGACCCGGCGGTCGGTCTTCCCGGCGCTCGGCCTGACGCCGTGACCGCCGAGCTGCGCGAGCACCTGCTGGCGTCGGCGATCGCCGGCGACGTCGCGACACCCCGCGAGAGCAACGTCGGCAACATCCGGCGGCTGCTCGCGGGCGAGCCGTATGCCTGGCTCGGCATCACGCCGTTGCGCGACTACACCTTCGAGGACCTGCTGGCGATCATGGTCGCCCGGTGCGGGATCAGCGCCGACCCGGCGTACGCCGGAGGTGCCGACACGATCGACGTCGACCTGACCATCGACGCGCTCGACGCGATGGGCCGGCGGCTCGCCAAGGCGGCGCAGGGCCGCGAACGCGTCTTCGTCGCGAGCGGGCACCCGTCCGGCATCCTGGCGATCCACATGCCCGTCGCCGCCGCGCTGGCCGATGCCGGCTGCGAGCTGCTGACCCCGGACGCCGGGCGCTGGGTGGAGCTCGAGCACCACCGCCGCAACCTGCGCTACGTCGCGTCGGTCTGCGTGGTGTCCTCCGGCGGCGACCTCAACCACACGCACTCCGCGATCCCGATGGCCGAGCTGCTCAGCGAGGGGCTGCAGCCTGACCTGGTGCTCGCCGACCACGGGTGGACCGGCGCGGCCGGACAGGCCGGCATCGACACGCTCGGCTTCGCCGACTGCAACGACCCGGCGCTGTTCGTCGGGCTGGAGGAGGGCAAGCTCGACGTCGTGGTGCCGCTCGACGACAACGTCCAGCCGCACCTCTACCAGCCGATCACCGAGCACCTGCTCGGACTGCTGCGCTGAGGTTTCGGTCGCGCGGTTTCGCGGGCGCGGCGCGGCGCGAACGCGTGACCCGCATCACCCCCGGGTTTGGTTCGCGCCCCGGCGGCAAGCGTGAGGTGATGGACGACATCGCCCGAGCGGCAGAGACCCTCGCCCGTGCCCGCCGGCTGCGGATCATCAGCCGCGAGGCGATAGCGCGCAGCCGCCGGATCCGCGCCGAGCGGCTCGCCATCATCGAGCAGGCCCGCGCCGTGCGGGACCGCGCGTCGGCGTACGAGCCGCACCGCGGACTCGCCAGATAGCCGGCCGCTCGCCTGCCGCCCCGCTCGCCCCTCGGCCGCTCGCTGCCCGCCGACCCAGCGGGATGGGGGAGCTGCACCCTGCATGTCATGCCAGGGACCTGATCTGCAGCGTGCAACTCGGTCGAGCGGCTGTCGAGCGGGCGTCGGGCGGACGTCGTACTGATGTCGGGCTACGGACATTGCGCCGTTCGGCGGCTATGCAGCAGTCACAGGGGTGCTCTATAACCACAGGAGACACGAATGCGGTCTTGGTCGCCGGTGGGGAAGCCGGCGGGGCGCGCGCTCGTCTAGAAACCGGTGTGCGCCATGGCGACCGACCAGCCCCGGGGGGCGAGCCTCTCCGAGGTGCGCTTCCTGACCGTCGCCGAGGTGGCGTCCGTCATGCGAGTGTCCAAGATGACCGTCTACCGCCTGGTGCACTCGGGCGAGCTCAACGCCGTGCGGGTCGGCCGGTCGTTCCGAGTGCCGGAGAAGGCCGTGCACGACTACCTGCGCGGTGCCTTCACCGAGACCGGCTGAGCGCACCTCCGCCTGCCGCCGGCGCACGCAGCAGCTGGGCCGGGGTATCCTGCCCCGCTGGCGACGTCGGTTGGCACCCCTGCATAGTGAAGGTGTATTCGTGGGTTCTGTAATCAAGAAGCGCCGCAAGCGGATGGCGAAGAAGAAGCACCGCAAGCTGCTGAAGAAGACCCGCGTCCAGCGGCGTAACAAGAAGTAGAGCCGCCGGCGGCCCTAGCCGCCGAGCCGCACCCCCGCACCCTCGAGCACGCTGGCGACGAACTCGCGCTTGTCGCGCGTGTACGCCGGCAGGTGCGTGTGCTCGGCGGCGAGCCGGGTCTTCAGAGCGGCGTACTCGCGCACCAGCTCCGGGTCCGCGCGCAGCGCGTCGCGGAAGGCGAACCGCTCCCGCCACAGGCTGCTGCCGACCTCGGTGAGGTGCAGCCCATGCGTCGCCCGGTCCGGCTCGCCTGGCGCGTATTTGGCGAACCACAGCGCCTCGTGCGGCCGGTGCTCGCCCTGGAGGTAGCCGAGCGCCAAGAGCGCCGGTACGGCGGCCGATGCGGCTCGCAGGTCGGCGACCCCCGCGATCATGTCGAGGATCGGCTTGGCTGCGAGGCCGGGCACCGCGGTCGACCCGATGTGGTGTACGCCCGCCGCGAGCCACGGAGAGAGCGCCTGCTCTAGCAAAGCGCGCTCCTGCACGAACTGCACCGGCCAGCGGTCGTCGTACGGCCGCACCTCTATCCCCATGACCCGAACGCTAGCGCCCGCGAACACGGTTCGCCGCGCACGTAGGCTGGACATCACAGGCGAGGAGGTGCGGGTGCGCGAGCGGTTCGAGGCCAACCCGCTGCTCGGCGCGGTGACCGGCGCGTTCTGCATCGCGTTCTCCGGGCTGCTGGTCCGGCTGGCCGACGTGTCGCCGACCACCGCGGCGTTCTACCGGTGCGCCTACGCGCTGCCGGCGCTCGCTGTCGTCGCGGCCGTCGAGCGCCGCGGCGGCGCGCCGCGGCCTCGCCGCGCACGGCTGCTCGCGGCGCTCGCCGGCTTGTTCTTCGCCGGTGACCTGGTCCTCTGGCACCACGCCATCGCCGCGGTCGGAGCCGGACTGGCCACGGTGCTGGGCAACCTGCAGGTCGTCGTCGTCGCGCTGCTCGCCTGGCTGGTGCTGCATGAGCGACCCGGCCGGCGTCTCGTTCGCGCGATCCCGGTCGTGCTGGCCGGCGTGACGCTGATCTCCGGCGTCCTCGGCACCGCAGCGTACGGCGACGACCCGGCGGTCGGCGTCGTGTACGGCGTGCTGACGTCGCTCTGCTACGCGGGCTTCATCCTCGTGCTCCGGCAGGGTGCCGGCGACCGCAGCCGGCCGGCCGGGCCGCTTCTCGACGCGACCGCGGTCGCCGCCTTGCTGCTGCTCGCGTACGGCGCCGTCAGCGGTGACCTGGACGCCGCGCCCAGCTGGCCGGCCCACGGCTGGCTGGTGGCGCTCGCGCTGTCGTCACAGGTCGTCGGGTGGCTGCTGATCTCGCTCTCGCTGCCGCGGATACCGGCGGCCGCGACGTCACTCGTCCTGCTGCTGCAGCCGGTCGGGGCGGTCGCGCTTGGCGCGCTCATCCTCTCCGAGCGGCCGACGCTCGTGCAGCTCTGTGGGGTACTGCTCGTCCTCGCCGGCGTCGTCTACGGCTCGACCAGGCCGCGCAGACCGGCCGGCTCGGCCCTCGTCGGCGACGGCACCGCCGCCCGGCCGCTCGCTACGCCGCGCTGACAGGGCCGCCGTAGACTGGCGGCAGGCTGCCGAGCGAGGAGGGTGAGATGCGCCCGAGGCGTGTGCTGATCACCGGGGTCTCCCGATACTTCGGCGCCCGCATCGCCGGAATCCTGCAGGCCGACCCGGAGATCGACCGGGTGATCGGCGTCGACACCGCGCCGCCGCGGACCGACCTCGGCCGCACCGAGTTCGTCCGGGCGGACATCCGCAACCCCGTCATCGGCAAGGTGATCGAAACCAACGAGGTCGACACCGTCGTGCACCTCAACGTCATCGCGACGCCGTTCAGCGCGGGCGGCCGGGCCGCGATGAAGGAGATCAACGTCATCGGCACGATGCAGCTGCTCGCTGCGTGCCAGAAGGCGCCGAGCGTCCGCAGGCTGGTGGTGAAGTCGACCACCGCGGTCTACGGGTCGTCGTCGAAGGACCCGGCGCTGTTCACCGAGGACATGGAGCCGCGTTCGCTGCCCCGCAGCGGCTACGCCAAGGACGCCACCGAGGTCGAGGGCTACGTGCGCGGGCTCGGCCGCCGCCGTCCCGACATCGCGGTGTCGATGATCCGCTTCAGCAACTTCATCGGGCCGACCATCGACTCGCCGCTGACGCGCTACTTCTCGCTGCCCCTCGTGCCGACGGTATTCGGCTTCGACCCGCGGCTGCAGCTCATGCACGAGGACGACGCCACCGAGGTGCTGCGGCTCGCGACGCTGGAGGACCGTCCCGGCATCGTCAACGCCGGCGGCACCGGAGTTCTCCTGCTTTCCCAGGCGATCCGGCGCGCCGGGCGGCCGGCCATGCCGGTGCTCTCGCCCGCCGTCGACCTCGTCGGCCAGCTGTTCCGCCGGTCGGGGCTCGCCGACTTCTCGCCGGAGCAGATGCGGTTCCTGCAGCACGGCCGAGTCGCCGACACGAGCCGGCTGCGCGAGGTCTGGGGCTACCAGCCGAAGTACACCTCGGTCGAGGCGTTCGACGACTTCGTGCGTGGGCGCGCGCTCGACCGCATCTACACGCCCGAGCAGGTGGCGGCCGTCGAGGCGACAGTCCTCGACACGCTGGCGCGTAGGCGGACCGTCGATGCCTGACGCGAGGGTGATCCCGCTCGACCGCGGCGACCGCGGCGACCGGTCGGACGGCGACCGCCCCAACCGCGGCGACCGGTCCGGCCGCGACGGCGACGTGCCGGTGCGCACGGCGGCGGCGCGTCGCCGTACCCGCGACACCGACGGGCCCGCGCCGGAGCCGCACGCCCCCGCACCGGACGCGCCCGAGTGGGAGCGCAAGCTGGCCGAGGCGCTCGCCTTCGTGCGCCGCCGCATCACCGGCGACTACGTCGTCGACGAGTTCGGCTTCGACGCCGAGCTCACCGACAACGTCCTCTACGCGCTCGTCCGGCCGCTGTACGAGAAGTACTTCCGCGTGGAGACCCGCGGGCTGCACAACGTCCCCGACACCGGCGGCGCGCTCATCGTCGCCAACCACTCGGGCACGATCGCGATCGACGCGGTGATGACCGCGGTCGCCCTGCTCGACCACCACCCGGCCAGGCGCCACCTGCGGATGCTGGGTGCCGACCTGGTCTTCAGCACGCCGCTCGTCGCGCCGCTCGCCCGCAAGGCGGGCCACACGCTCGCCTGCAACGCCGACGCCGAGCGGCTGCTCACCGCGGGGGAGCTGGTCGGTGTCTGGCCGGAGGGCTTCAAGGGTGTCGGCAAGCCGTTCAGCGAGCGCTACAAGCTGCAGCGGTTCGGGCGCGGCGGGTTCGTGTCGGCGGCGCTGCGCACCGGCGTGCCGATCATCCCGGTGTCGATCGTCGGCGCCGAGGAGATCTACCCGATGATCGGCAACATGAAGACGCTCGCCCGGCTGCTCGGCCTGCCCTACCTGCCGATCACGCCGACGTTCCCGTGGCTGGGCCCGCTCGGGCTGATCCCGCTGCCGTCGAAGTGGATCATCGAGTTCGGCGAGCCGATCACGACCGACCAGCTGGGACCGGCGGCTGCCGACGACCCGATGCTCGTCTTCAACATCACCGACCAGGTGCGCGAGACGATCCAGCAGTCGCTCTACGAGCTGCTCCTGCAGCGCAGGTCCGTCTTCAGCTGAGGAAGGGCCCCGTCCTCCCCGCCCCTCGCAAGAGGACCTCCCTGCCCCCCACCCCTCG
>DASQMY010000399.1:0-2431 GCA_035645255.1 Mycobacteriales bacterium | reverse complement strand
GAGATCAGCGGCCGCATCTCGCAGCTGAAGAAGGAGATCGAGAACACCGACTCCGACTGGGACCGCGAGAAGCTGCAGGAGCGGCTGGCCAAGCTCGCCGGCGGCGTGGGTGTCATCCGCGTCGGCGCGGCGACCGAGGTCGAGCTCAAGGAGAAGAAGCACCGGCTCGAGGACGCCATCTCGGCGACCCGCGCGGCCGTCGAGGAGGGCATCGTCGCCGGCGGCGGCAGCGCGCTGGTCTTCGCCAGCACCGCGCTCGACGACCGGCTCGGCCTCACCGGCGACGAGGGGACCGGCGTCGAGCTGGTCCGCAAGGCGCTCTGCGAGCCGCTGCGCTGGATCGCGCAGAACGCCGGGCTCGAGGGCTACGTCGTCGTCGCGAAGGTCCGCGAGATGCAGCCGGGCGAGGGCCTCAACGCCGCGACCGGCGAGTACGGCGACCTGATGAAGGCCGGCGTGGTCGACCCGGTCAAGGTCACCCGCTCCGCGGTGCAGAACGCCGCCTCGATCGCCTCGCTGCTGCTGACGACCGAGGCGCTCGTGGTGGAGAAGAAGGAAGAGGAGCAGGCGGCCGCCGGTGGCCACGGCCACGGCCACGGGCACAGCCACTAGGCACTGATCGGTACGACGAGAGCCCGGCCCGCGAGCAGCGAGCCGGGCTCTCGGGCGTTCTGCGGCCTGCGCCCATCTCCTCGAGCGGCTGTGCGACGGTGGTCACGGCCGCGTGTTCGCCGCCCGGTGCTCACGCTCCCCCCGCGGCGCGCGCTGTCCCCGGCGGCGGGTCGAGCAGGCTGCGCAGACCCCCGCGCACGTGCTCCACGAACGCCGGCTCGGCGTACGACGCGCGGGTGTGCCCGAGCGCTGTGTACCAGCTGCGTCCCGCACCGACCCTGCGGCACCACGCGATCGGATGGTCCGGCCCCATCGTCCCGCCCTCGTAGCTGCGCTCCTCGACCGTCGCCAGGACGCGAACGCGGGCGCGCGGGTTGTCGCGGAAGTTGTACCACTCGTCGACGCGGTCCCACCGCCGCGGCAGGTGTGCCGTCGACGGGTGGCCCGGCTCCTCGACCAGCACCGTCGCGGGCTGCACGTCCGGGTGCGTGTCGAAGAGCGCGCCGACCAGCTCCTGGTACGCCGGCCAGTCGTACTCGCACGCCGCGGCGCCGTGGATCCCCGCAAAAGCGCCGCCCGCCCGCACCCAGCTGCCGAACGCCGCCCGCTGGGTGTCGTCGAGGACCGTCCCGGACGTCGACAGCCAGACGACGACGTCGTAGCGGTCGAGGTTGGCCGCGGTGAACGCGACCGGGTCCTCGTGCGCGTCCAGGTCGAAGCCGTCGGCGGACGCCAGCTGCGCGAGCATGCGGACACCGTCGACGATCGACTCGTGCCGGTAGCCGGTGGTGCGGCTGAAGCACAGGACCTGCGGACGGTCGGCCACGACGCGCTACCGGACGTCGAAGGTGTAGATGCTGAACTGGGTGACGTGCGTGTTCTCGAGGCGCATCGGGACCGCCCAGGGTGCGAAGTGGGTGAGCGAGGTCGCTTGACGCTCCCGGCGCACCATACCCACAGCGGAGAGCGCATTCGGGCGTCGCGGACGCCGGCTGCACCTGCTACGTCGTGGTGGAGAGCTTCAACGCGCCGGTCTCGGCGCCGGCCTGGCCGCACGCCGCGAGCATCCGGGCGGCGAGCCCGTCGATCGCCTGGGCGGCGTGTTCGGACTCCGTTCGCGACGGGGTCGTGTCGGCGTAGCAGATCCGTTCGAGGAGGTGCAGCCCGACGGTCTCGTCGGGCCGCGGGTCCAGCCGGGCGGCGAGCTCGGCGATGCTCTCCGCCGGCCGCCTCGGCCGCCCCGCGACACCCAGCGCGGTCTCCAGCCGGTCGAACGCCGCGAGCACCGGCGACTGAAGGTCCCGCTTCGCCTGCCGGACGTGGGTACGGCGACGCCGGCGGAGGAGCACGACCCCGCCGGTCGCGCCGGCCGCGAGCAGCGTCACCAGCACGACGCCGATCGCGAGCAGCACCCGGCCGCGCGGCGTCGACAGCGCTTTGCGCAGGGCGCGGGTCAGCTCGACGAGCGCGGACGCGCTGTCGGGCGCGAGCGGGACACCGGCCGTGGGGTCCGAGCTCACCCAGCCGATGCCGGGATGCCAGACCTCGGCCCAGGCGTGCGCGTTCTTGGCGAGCACGAGCCGCTCGTAGGCGTTCTCCACGCCGCCGGCGAACCCCGTCGCGACCCGCGCCGGGATGCCGAGTGACCGCAGCAGCACGACCTCGGCGGAGGCGAAGTGCTCGCAGAAGCCGAGCCGGCTCTCGAACAGGAAGTGGTCGACCGCGTCTGCCCCGCGCGGTGCGACGGGCGAGTCGATCTTGTACCGATAACCGGTCTCGAGGTACCGCTCGATCGCAGCGACGGTCTCGGCGCGGTCGC
>DASQMY010000398.1:0-10664 GCA_035645255.1 Mycobacteriales bacterium | reverse complement strand
GTCGTCGAGAGATGGGGCCAGGAGGCCTACGACGGCGGCGACAGCTGGTGGCGGTCGCTGCCCGCCGCGGACAAGCGGCGCTTCCAGCACGACCAGCTCGACATCGCGAAGGCGTTCGGCGCCGCAAAGGCCGCCGGCCTGGAGCCGGGCGGCGACGACGTGCAGGCGATCACGGCCCGGCACTACGAATGGGTCGCGATCGGCTGGCAGGGCCGGCGACCGTCGGCCGACGCGTTCGCCGGGCTCGGCGAGATGTACGTCGCCGACCCGCGGTTCGCGGCGAACTACGACCGGCACGCGGCCGGGGGAGCTGCGTTCGTGCGGGACGCCATGAAGGTGTACGCCGACCGCAACCTGTAGGCGGTGGCCCCCCCGCTGCAGACGGGGTGCCGTCCGGGCCGCCCGCCGGTCTGCCGCGACCGGGCCCTCCCTGGGCGACAGGTCGCGAAGCGCCTCTCGTGCCGGGTGCTGGTTATGTAGCAGGCATGACGAGCAGCCGGCCCGCCGGATCGGTGCCGCGGATCCTCGGCGTGGACGCGGCGCGAGGAGTCGCGCTCGTCGGGATGATGGCGGTCCACGTGCTCCCAGGCGCCGATGCGCGCGGCAACCAGACACCGCTCCACGAGGTGTTCGGCGGCCGAGCGGCGGCGACCTTCGCCGTCCTCGCCGGCGTGGGTCTGGCGCTGATGACCCGGCGTGCACGCGACGGGGATGACGACCGCGGCCGGTCGTCGGAAGTCGCCAGCGTGCTGGTCCGCGCGCTGCTCATCGGCGCCGTCGGCCTCGCCCTCGGCGACCGGCGGTCCGGCGTGGCGGTCATCCTCGCGTACTACGCGCTGCTGTTCGTGCTGGCGATCCCGCTGCTGCGGCTGCGACGCGGGTCGCTCGTCGCGGTGGCGGTCGGCGTCGCGCTGCTGGGTCCGTTCGTCAGCTACCTGCTGCGCGGTGACCAAGGGCTGCCGTTCGGCGGGGCCAACCCGACCTTCGACATCGCCGTCGAGTCACCGCTCGGGCTGATCTGGGGGCTCGGACTGCTCGGCTACTACCCGGCGTTCATCTGGCTGGCCTACGTGTGCACCGGGCTCGCGGCGGGTCGGCTCGCGCTCGTCGAGCGGCGGACCGCGGGCGGCCTGCTCGTCGGCGGCGCAGTGCTCGCGACGGTCGGTGCCGCCGCGTCCGCAATGCTGCTCGGTCCGCTCGACGGGCGGTCGGAGATCGCCGCGCGCGCGTCCGCCGAGCAGCTGCGGGCGCTGGACCAGGGACACTCGATGTTCGGCAACACACCCACCGACACCTGGTGGTGGCTCGCGGTCGACGCGCCGCACTCGAGCACCCCGCCCGACCTGGTGCACACGGCGGGCACCGCGCTCGCCGTGCTCGGCGCTCTGCTCCTGCTCGAGCGGTACGCCGGTCGGCTGCTCCTGCCGCTGGCCGCCGCCGGCAGCATGACCCTCACCCTGTACACCCTGCACGTGTGGCTGCTCTCCACCGGCTGGCTGCCGGACGACCGCGAGACGTCGTACACCGTGCAGGTCGCCGGCGCGCTGGTGCTGGCCACGCTGTGGCGGCACTGGTTCCGCCGCGGCCCGCTGGAGGCCGTTGTGGCGCGGGCGAGCAGCGCCGCCGGACGAGCGGTCGGCTAGCGCGCCGGACCGGGCCGTCCGCGCGTAGCCGAGCCCCTAGAGCGAGTCGAGGAAGTCGACCGCCCGCTTGGTCAGCAGCGCGGCCGCGTCGGCGTCGTACGAGGGCAGCGAGCTGTCGGTGAAGAGGTGCCGGTCTCCCGGGTAGAGGAACAGCTCGGCGCGCTCGGCCTCGGCGACGAGTGCGCGGGCCGCGTCGATGTCCCCGCCCTCCTCCGCGAAGAACGGGTCGCCGTCCATCCCGTGCACCTGGACCGGTACGCCGGCCGGCCAGCCCGGTCCGAACTCCGACGTCGGCGCGCAGGACTCGAACAGCAGCGCGCCACGCGCCCCTGGACGTGTCTGGGCGAGGAGCTGCGCCGGCATCACGCCGAACGAGAACCCGGCGTAGACGAGCTCGCTGGGCAGCTCGTCAGCCGCGCGGACACCGCGGCCCATCAGCTCCTGAGAGCCGACGCTGCGGATGTAGGTCATGCCCTCGTCGATCGACCCGAACGTCCGGCCCTCGAACAGATCGGGCGTGTGCACCGTGTGGCCCGCGCGGCGGAGCTCGTCGGCGAAGGCCACGACGCCTTCGGTGAGTCCCTGCGAGTGGTGAAAGAGCAGTACCTCGGCCATGTCTACACTCCCTGTCGCGGGCTAGGATCCAGCAATGAACCGGAACTATAGAATGATCCAGTAGTGTCGATCAATACCCCCGACTACGACATCGCGGACTCGGTCGACGTGACCACCCCCGCGCAGATCCGCGCGTACACCGACCCGCTGCGCAGCACGCTGCTCGACCTGGTCCTCGAGCGCGCCGCCACTGTCGCCGAACTGGCCGAGGCGGTCGGCCGGCCGAAGAGCACGGTGGCGCACCACGTCAACGTGCTCGTCGACGCCGGCCTGCTCCGCGTCGTCCGCACCCGCAAGGTGCGGGCGATCGAGGAGCGCTTCTACGGACGCACAGCTCGCTCGCTCAACGTCGTCGTCCGGCGACGCCCCGGCGACACCGGAATCCCGGTGTGCGTCAACGAGCTGTCCGCCGCGGCCGCGGAGTCGGTGCCGGCGCACGAGGCCGACGACCTCTACTCGATGGTGCGCCACGCGCGGATCCCACCCGAGAAGGCACGGGAGTTCTGGCGGAGGATCGAGGCGCTGATGCGCGAGTTCGCGCAGACTCCGCGCTCGGGAGACACGGTGTACGGCTTCGTGGCGGGCCTGTACCCGACGGACTACCCGACACTGCCCGACAGCGACGGGGACGGCGCGCCGTAGCGCGGGCTCACCGGCCCGAGTGCATCGGGGTGCCGGCGCCAGCCACGTGGCAGGATTCGGACATGGTCAGCACACCTGCGTCGGAGCAGCGACTTCGCGATCTCGCGCTGCTGCGGCGCGTCCGCGACCGGATGGACCGGGACTACGCCGAGCCGCTCGACGTGGAGGCGCTGGCCCGCGGGGTGCACATGTCGGCGGGGCATCTCAGCCGGGAGTTCCGCCTCGCGTACGGCGAGTCGCCGTACTCCTATCTGATGACGCGGCGGATCGAGCGGGCGATGGCACTGCTGCGCCGGGGCGACCTCAGCGTGACCGAGGTCTGCTTCGCCGTCGGCTGCTCGTCGCTCGGCACCTTCAGCACCCGGTTCACCGAGCTGGTCGGTGTCCCGCCGAGCGTCTATCGGCGCGACGCGGGGGGCGCCACCGCGGGCATGCCGTCCTGTGTGGCGAAACAGATCACCAGACCGGTCAGGAATCGAGAAGCACCGGCCGTACGGCCGCACCTAGTGTGACCGCCATGGACATCACAATTCACTCGAGCTTCCTTCCGCAGGACGACCCGGACGCCGCCGTCGCGTTCTACCGCGACACTCTCGGCTTCGAGGTGCGGAACGACGTCGGCTACAACGGGCTGCGCTGGATCACGGTCGGCCCGCCCGGTCAGCCCGGCACGTCGATCGTCCTGTATCCGCCGGGCGCGACCCCTGGCATCACGGACGAGGAACGCCGGACGATCGCCGAGATGATGGCGAAGGGCACCTACGCGTCGCTCCTGCTGGCGAGCCCGGACGTCGACGGCACCTTCGACGAGCTGCAGGCCACCGGGGCCGACGTCGTCCAGGAGCCGATCGACCAGCCGTACGGCGTCCGTGACTGCGCGTTCCGCGACCCGGCGGGCAACATGATCCGCATCCAGCAGCAGAGCTGACCACGAGGCGATCGTGATGGCACCCCGCTCCCGCGCCGAACGTCGTCGCGACACCGAGGACCGGCTGACCCACGACGTGGACGTCTGGGTGGCCAGCGCGTCAGCGGACGGCACGCCGTACCTCGTGCCCCTGTCGTTCGACTGGGACGGCGAGGCGCTGCTGGTCGCGACGCCGGCGGACAGCCCGACCGGCCGCAACCTGGCGGCCGGTTGCGGCGCGCGCCTGGCGTTGGGTGGCACCCGCGACGTCTCGATGATCGCCGGCACCGTCGAAGCGCTCGACCTCGACGCCCTGCCGCAGGAACAGCGCGACCGGTTCGCCGCCCGCACCGGATTCGACCCGCGTGCCGAGTCGTCGCCGTACCGCTGGTTCCGGATCACGCCGCGCCGAATCCAGGCGTGGCGCGAGGTGGATGAGCTGCCCGGTCGCGAGCTCATGCGCGACGGCGAGTGGCTCGTGGGCGCCGGGTCGATCGGGTCGGGCGACACCGGCGGAGCGCGCGACGACGCTCCCGCACGACAGCTGGAGGGCCGATGAGCAGGGGTGCGACGCGCGCGGACGCCAACAAGGCGGCGACGCACGTCGCCGACAGCCACGACCTGATCCGTGTGCAGGGCGCGCGGGTCAACAACCTCAAGGACGTCAGCGTCGAGCTCCCGAAGCGCCGGCTGACGGTGTTCACCGGTGTCTCCGGGTCCGGCAAGAGCTCGCTGGTCTTCGGCACGATCGCTGCCGAGTCACAGCGGATGATCAACGAGACCTACAGCGCGTTCGTGCAGGGCTTCATGCCCACGCTCGCCCGCCCGGAGGTCGATCTGCTGGACGGGCTGACGACCGCGATCATCGTCGACCAGGAGCGGCTGGGCGCCAACCCGCGCTCGACGGTCGGCACCGTCACCGACGCCAACGCGATGCTCCGGATCCTGTTCAGCCGGGTCGGCAAGCCCCACATCGGGTCGCCCCAGGCGTTCTCGTTCAACGTCGCCTCGATCAGCGGAGCCGGTGCCGTGACCATCGAGCGCGGCGGGGAGAAGGTCAAGGAGCGGCGCAGCTTCAGCATCGTCGGCGGGATGTGTGCCCGGTGCGAGGGCAGGGGAGCGGTCACCGACTTCGACCTCACGGCGCTGTACGACGACAGCAAGTCGCTCAACGAGGGTGCGCTCACGATCCCCGGCTACACCATGGACGGCTGGTACGGCCGCATCTACCGCGGCTGCGGCTACTTCGACCCCGACAAACCGATCCGCAAGTACACCAAGAAGGAGCTGCACGACCTCCTCCACAAAGAGCCGACGAAGATCAAGGTCGACGGCATCAACCTCACCTACTCCGGGCTGATCCCCACGATCCAGAAGTCCTACCTCGCCAAGGACGTCGACGCGATGCAGCCGCACATCCGCGCCTTCGTCGAGAAGGCGGTGACGTTCACGACCTGCCCGGACTGCGAAGGCACCCGGCTGAGCGAGCTGGCCCGGTCGTCGAAGATCAAGGGCAAGAGCATCGCCGACCTGTCGTCGATGCAGATCAGCGATCTCGCGGAGTGGGTGCGCGGGCTCGACGTGCCGGCGGTGGCGCCGCTGGTGACAGCGCTGGGCGACACCCTCGACTCGTTCGACGAGATCGGGCTCGGCTACCTGTCGCTGGACCGCCCGTCCGGCACGCTGTCCGGCGGCGAGGCGCAGCGCACCAAGCTCATCCGCCACCTCGGATCGTCGCTCACCGACGTCACCTACGTCTTCGACGAGCCCACCACCGGCCTGCACCCACATGACATCCAGCGGATGAACGACCTGCTGCTGCGGCTGCGGGACAAGGGCAACACCGTCCTCGTGGTCGAGCACGAGCCGGAGACGATCGCGATCGCCGACCACGTCGTGGACCTCGGCCCGGCAGCCGGTACGGCGGGCGGCCAGATCTGCTTCGAAGGGACCGTCGAGGGGCTGCGCGGGAGCGACACCATCACCGGCCGGCATCTCGCGGACCGGGCCGCCCTCAAGGAGAAGGTACGGACGCCGACCGGCGCGCTGGAGATCCGCGGCGCGACCCTGCACAACCTGCGCAAAGTCGACGTCGACATCCCGCTCGGTGTGCTCGTCGTGCTCACCGGCGTCGCCGGGTCCGGCAAGAGCTCGCTGATCCACGGCTCGGTGTCCGGGCGGGACGGCGTGGTGGCTGTCGACCAAGGGGCGATCCGCGGCTCGCGGCGGAGCAACCCCGCGACGTACACCGGCCTGCTCGACCCGATCCGCAAGGCATTCGCCAAAGCCAACGGCGTGAAGCCGGCGCTGTTCAGCGCCAACTCCGAAGGTGCCTGCCCCACCTGCAACGGCGCCGGGGTCATCTACACCGATCTCGCCGTCATGGCCGGCGTCGCCACGACGTGCGAGGAGTGCGAAGGCAAGCGGTTCGAGGCGTCCGTGCTCGACTACCGGCTGGGCGGCCGCGACATCAGCGAGGTGCTGTCCATGTCAGTGGCGGAGGCCGCGGAGTTCTTCAGTGCGGGCGACGCCGCCATCCCGGCGGCGCACGCGATCCTGCAGCGGCTCGCGGACGTCGGGCTCGGCTACGTCAAGATCGGCCAGCCGCTCACGACGCTGTCCGGCGGCGAACGGCAGCGGCTGAAGCTGGCCACGCACATGGGCGACAAGGGCGGTGTCTACGTCCTCGACGAGCCGACGACCGGCCTGCACCTCGCCGACGTCGAGAACCTCCTCGGCCTGCTCGACCGGCTGGTCGACTCGGGGAAGTCGGTCATCGTCATCGAGCACCACCAGGCGGTGATGGCGCATGCCGACTGGATCATCGACCTTGGTCCGGGCGCCGGGCACGACGGCGGCCGGATCGTCTTCGAGGGCACGCCCGCCGACCTGGTCGCGGACCGCTCGACGCTGACCGGTGAGCACCTCGCGATGTACGTGGGCGGCTGAGCAGCATGACGGTCCAGGACGATCGGGTCGCCGCGTTCCGCCGCCTGCACTCCTCGGGGTGCTTCGTGATGCCGAACCCCTGGGACGCCGGGAGCGCACGCGCGCTGGAGCAGCTCGGGTTCCAGGCGCTCGCGACGACCAGCGCCGGGTTCGCCTGGGCGCTGGGCCGCGCCGACAACGGCGTCACCCTCGATCAGACCCTCGAGCACCTGCGCGCAGTCGTGGAAGCGGTCGGCGTACCGGTGAACGCCGACTTCGAGGGCGGCTTCGCGGTCGACCCAGACGGTGTTCACCGCAACGTGCAGCTCGCCGTCGCGACGGGCATCGCCGGGCTCTCCATCGAGGACTCGACCGGCGACGACGCGAGCCCGCTGCACGACTTCGACCTTGCCGTCGAGCGCATTCGGGCGGCGCGACGCGCGATCGACGAGAGCGCCTCCGGTGTCGTGCTGACCGGTCGATCCGAGGGCTTCGTCGTCGGCCGTCCCGACATCGACGAGACGGTCCGCCGACTGCGGGCGTACGCCGACGCCGGCGCCGACTGCCTCTACGCGCCGCGGATCGGCACCGTCGAGGAGGTCGAGGCGGTCGTCGCCGCGGTGTCACCCAAGCCGGTGAACCTGCTCATCAACGCGCCGTTCATCGACGTCGCCGCGGCGGCCGCCCTCGGCGTACGGCGGATCAGCGTCGGCGGGACGCTGGCGCGCACTGCCTGGTCCGGCTTCCTGCAGGCAGCGCAGGAGATCGCCGACCAGGGCACCTTCACGCACTTCTCGGATCTCCCGAACGTCGACGCGCTGTTCGGTCCCGGATAGCTACCGCTCTCCACTCTCAAGGTATAGCCAACCAGGGGAGCGGCAAGGCCCCCGGACCGCCGCACAATCGCCGACCGGAAGCCGGAATCGCCCCGCGACCAGTCGGAGCTCAAGACGTGACATCCGTGACGACCAGCGCGTTCGACCTGCCCGCCCACCTCGCCGCCAAGGCGGACGCAGCACTGATCGGTGCCGACGAGCAGCACTTCGTGGCCATCTCCGTGAGCCTGCGGCAGTCGATCGCCGACCTCACCGATCGTCTTGCGGCGGAGCGGAAGGCGCCCGGCGGTATCGGCAGGCCGCGATGGACCGCGACATGCAGATCCACCGGACGAGCGCTCGGCTGCGCGCCCTGCGCCGCTTCAACCTCGACCTGTGCCTCGGCCGCATCGTCAACGCGGCGGGCGGCGAGCCGGTCTACATCGGCCGGCTGGGTCTGACCGACATTGAGGGCCGTCGGCTGCTGGTCGACTGGCGCTCGCCCGCGGCCGAGCCGTTCTTCGGAGCGACCCACGCCGATCCGATGGGTCTGGCCAGCCGCCGCAGGTACCGCTGGACACAGGGGAGGATCACCGACTACTGGGACGAGGTGTTCGCTGTAGCGCTCGAAGCGGGATGTCCAGTCCTCGCCGACCGAGCCTGTCACCAGGCGCTCGAGGCAGACTTCCCAACCGGCCGCGTTGCGAGCCGCCTTCGCGGCGCCGAGCTCCTCGGTCAGCACGAACCTGGTGCCGCCGTCTACCGGCGAGAGCTCGAAACCGATGCTGTCGTCACCCCAGGTGAACACCAGCCGGTGCGGCTCCGAGCACTCGAGCACCGTTCCGGGCAGATCGCCCACGGACGAGTCGTCGAAGTGGTGTGTGAGTGTCGCGCCGCGCTCCCAACGGTCGATCTCGATCCGGGTCGGGAACCACGCGCGCATCTCGACCGGGTCGGTGACCGCGCGCCACCCCTCCTCGATCGGGCGCGGCGGAAAGCGCTCGAGCGGAGTACCGGCTTGCTGCCGGTCGTGATCACAGTCGCTTCATCCACTGGTCTCTCCTCGCGACCAGCGGCTCCGGACGCACGCGGTAGAGCCGCCGCTGCCCGTCCACGCGGCCGAGACCAGGCCGGCCTCACGCAGCACACGCAGATGCTTGGAGACGAGGGGCTGGCTGGCGTTCAGCACGTCGACGAGCGATCCGACCGACGCCTCGCCGCCGCGGAGGACGTCGAGGATGCGGCGGCGATGGGGTTCGGCGAGCGCTTCGAGGGTGTCGGGCATCACCGAACAATGCTCGAGCATTTATATTGTCGATCAAGGCATATTGACCGAACGAACTAGCGTGCGGCGTCCGCTTCGCCTTGGCGCAGCACCCCGTCAGCGATGCGCGCGACGGGCACGGTGGCGTCGAGGCGGGGGGGTGCGAACGCATCGTCCGCGAGCTCGTCGCGGTCGCGTCCACCCGACTTGGCGCGGTACAGCGCCAGGTCCGCCCGCTCGGCTGTGCGATCCCCGATCTCGCCGAACATGTTGACGGCGATTCCCGCCGAGAACGTGGTCCTGGGACTTCGCCCGTGCGCCCAGTTCGCGCGCAGCCTCGCCGCGACCTGCCCGGCCCCGTCGATCCCTGCGCCGGGCAGCACCAGCGAGAACTCCTCCCCGCCGTATCGCGCGGCGGTGTCAGTCTCGCGAGCCACCTCGGACAGACAGGCGGCGAAGCTCACGAGCACCCGGTCGCCGGCGGCATGCCCGAAGGTGTCGTTGATCGCCTTGAAGTGGTCCAGGTCGAACAGGACGACGGCGTCGCCCGGCTGCATGCCGCTGAGCACCCGGTCGAGAACTGTCCTGTTGGCCAGGCCCGTCAACGGGTCCGTCATCGCGAGCTCGGTCAGCGACGCAGTGTCGCTCAGCCGATCCAGGACACGGCCAGATTCGGCGGCGAGCAGCCTGATCATGCTCTGTCCGAACTGGTCGGCAGGGGGCTGGCCGGGTGCGAACACGGTGATGAGCGCCCCGAGAGTTCCGTCCCGTCCGGGGATCGGAACAGCGATCGCGGCGGGCACCTCGGTCGCGGCATCGACGACAACGCGACTCAGTCGGGTGGCTCGATCGGCAAGGGCCTCCATGCGGAGGCGCGTCCCGGGCTCCACGGGCGTTCCCACCACGACCGTCATCCCCTTCTGGCGCAGGCTGACGGCGGCGGCTTCGGCGTCGACGAGCCGGATCAGGATGGGGGACAGGATCGCCCCGACGCCGTCCGCGTTCGAGGCGGTGCCTAGCGCGGTGGCTGCGTCCAGCAGGTGGCGCATCGACGCCAGGGTACGCCGCTCGATCTGCCTTCCCTGCGCCAGGATGAGGCCGCACACGACGGCGAGCACCAGGCTCAGGATGAAGAACGGCGCGACCCGTGTGTGCTGTGCGCCGAACAGGCTGAGCGCGAAGAGAGCGAAACCGAGCGCTCCGAGCCACACCGACGTTCGGGGCGGGAAGACCGAGCCGGCGAAGATGAAGATGAGCGGCAGGAACAGCGAGTAGTAGTCGAGCGATCCGCCGACGAAGCCGCCGCCGAGCGTGATCAAGGCTAGCCCGATGGGGCACAGCACGTGCAGCGTGGAACGTGACCAGCGCTCCCACGGCAGCACCCGTACGATGAGCCCGCACACCAGGCTGGACATCGAGATGAAGTAGGCGAGGGGCCGATCTATCGATGGTGGCAGAATCGGGATCAGGACCACGCCGAGGCCGCCGCCAGCACCGAAGAGCAGCGCACCCAGTCGGGCTGCCTGCGCGCGTTCGTCCTCCGACGCGCGGAGGTTGACCACGGCGGCCGAGCACCGCTGGATCAGCCCCGCGAAGTTTGTGGTCACAACGCTCCATCGGCAGGCTCGCGCTCGGGTAAACCAAAGTTGTCCAGCACTACAGCCATGGGGGGGAACAGTCGAAGGCAAGCGCGTGAAGGGCATGCACGGGCAGACGGCTTTGCGCGACAGCGCCCGGGCCGACGCGCCGCCGGTCCGCCGGACCGGAAAATTTGCTCCCGGCCCCTTACGACGCGACCCGCGCGGCGTACTGCCGCAGCTCACCGCCGACCCGCTCGGCTTCCTCGGCGA
>DASQMY010000397.1:0-2648 GCA_035645255.1 Mycobacteriales bacterium | reverse complement strand
GTGCCGCTGCCGAGCGGCTCACACTCACCCACATCGCCACCCAGACCGGATCCAGCAGACCGACTAGCGGCCATCGGGGTTCGGTCGCCGCGGCGGCCGGCCGCGGTCCCCGCCGACGATCTTGTGCGGAAGATGATCTTGCGACACGCTCAATCCAGGAACATGCGCCGCACAGATCAACTGCGCCGCCGGGCGGAGCCGCGGGCGACGTGTGCCGGCGACAGCTGGGCGGCTGGCTGGGTGCGTCTGTGCCGCTCCAGAGCGGCTCGATCCCATCCGACGCGACGCCCAACCGCGGTCAGTACTGGAACGTCGGGAAGCCGGAGGTGAGCGCGCTGACCTCGGCGGCGATCTTGTCGAGCGCCGACTCGTTGCCGGCGCGGGCCGCCTCGACCGTCTCGTCCATCCAGCGGGCGATCTCGTGCATCTCGGCCTCGCCCATGCCGCGCGTGGTGACGGCCGGCGTACCGAGCCGGATGCCCGACGGGTCGAACGGTCCGCGGGTGTCGAACGGCACCGCGTTGTAGTTGAGCTCGAGGCCGGCGCGGTCCATCGCCTGCGCGGCGACCTTGCCGGGGACGTCCTTCGACGTCAGGTCGACGAGAATCAGGTGGTTGTCGGTGCCGCCGGAGACGACGTCGAAGCCGCGGGCGACCAGGTCGTCGGCGAGCGTCCTCGCGTTGTTGACGATGCGGGCGGCGTACTCGCGGAACTCCGGTCGCGCCGCCTCCCCGAGTGCCACCGCGATACCGGCCGTCGTGTGGTTGTGCGGCCCGCCCTGCAGGCCGGGGAAGACTGCCCGGTCGATGGCCTTGGCGTGCTCCTCGGTCGACATGATCATCGCGCCACGCGGGCCGCGGAGCGTCTTGTGGGTCGTCGTGGTGATGACGTCGGCGTGGCCGACCGGTGACGGGTGGGCACCGCCGGCGACCAGCCCGGCGATGTGGGCGATGTCGGCCACCAGCACCGCGCCGACCTCGCGCGCCACCTCTGCGAACTGCTCGAACTCGATCGTCCGCGGGATCGCCGTGCCGCCGCAGAAGATGACCTTGGGCCGCTCGCGGACCGCGAGGTCGCGCACCTCGTCGAAGTCGACCCGGCCGGTGTCGCGGCGCACCTCGTACTGCACGCTGCGGAACCACTTGCCGGTCACGGACACCTTCCAGCCGTGGGTGAGGTGCCCGCCCATCGGCAGCGCCATGCCCATGACGGCGTCGCCGGGCTGCAGGAACGCCAGGTAGACGGCCAGGTTGGCCGGCGAGCCGGAGTACGGCTGCACGTTGGCGTGCTCGACGCCGAAGAGCGACTTGGCCCGCTCGATCGCCAGCGTCTCGACCTGGTCGATCACCTGCTGGCCCTCGTAGTAGCGCTTGCCCGCGTAGCCCTCGGAGTACTTGTTCGTGAGCACGCTCCCGGAGGCCTCGAGCACGGCGGGCGAGACGTAGTTCTCCGAGGCGATCAGCCGGATCTTGTCGGCCTGGCGGGCTTCCTCGTCGGCGATCAGCCGCGATATGTCGGGGTCGACGGTCGCGAGCGCGCGGGTTGCGGAGTTGGGGTCGGTCATCGGTGGACCTCCAGGCCAGCCCGCAGCGGCGGGTGAACCTCAGCGCCCAGGCGCGCGGCGTCGGTTCGAGGGTTTCGCTCCCCGGTGGTCGGTCCCACCTACATGCGCCAGTTGCGGTTGAGGTTCCACCGTAGCCAACGCCGCCCCGCCGACGCGAGCGGACGCGGACGGTCAGCTGTTGCGCCGGTCCGCCACGACGTAGGGGCGGTACTTCAACCTGGAGGCGGCGCCGACGCGCTGGCAGCTCCCGGACACGGTGCATCGGCCGCCCTACCGCTCGGCGCCAACCCGCAGCTGCCCTACCTCGACGTGACCGGCCGGAGGGTCGTGGACGGCTCGCGCCGGGTCGATGTGACCGGCTGCAGGGGACGGTCACCCACCTGCACAAGGTCGACGGGGGATACGTCATCGGCCGCATCACGAGTACGGGGCCCGGACTGGCGTTCGTCACGATCAGCGGAGCGCGCTCGGTGCTCACTAGCTACTGGCACTGGCCCGTCGACAACGGGATCTACCGCGGAGTCATGGTCAGCAGCGACGGCGACACGATCGCCTTCAACACGTCGGACCGGCCGACCCGTTCGTCTACCGCGACACCGTGGTGATGGCCGTGCCGAGCGGGCGGATAGTGCACCGACGGACGTTCTCTGCCAGGCCGAAGCTCCTCGGCTTCGACGGCGAGCGCGTGCTGATGGGAGTCGGCCTCCGAGCCCTGTGGTGGACGCCCGGCCAGTTCTCGACCAGCCTGCTGGCCGACCGCGTCGATCCGATGTCCGCAGACCTGTCAGCGCGGCAGTACGTCCGCCACCACGCCGACAACCCGTCGAACTTCCGGGTGGCCAGCGTCCCGCCGCGAACGACGGCCAGCTGGCTGATCCCCCAGGTCGACTGGCAGCTCGGCTACTGGTCCGTCGACGACCTGCGGATCGCAGGTACCGGTGAGGTGACGGACGGCACGGACGAGGTTCAGGCGTACGTGGTCCGGCGGGCTTCCGACGGTGCGGCGCTGCTGACAATCAGCGTGTCCGGCGTGCCGCTGGATCACCTGGGAGAACGGCACTACGGTCCTGATCAACACGCAGGT
>DASQMY010000396.1:0-21531 GCA_035645255.1 Mycobacteriales bacterium | reverse complement strand
CGTGCGGGCGGGCGCCGTGCACGTCGACCACCGGCTTGCCGCCGGCTCGTCGCTCGTCGCCGACTCGGTCGCCCGGCTCGCCGGCTCGCTCGGCGTGGGCCCGGTCGAGTGCGTGACGGTGACGGCGACGGCGGCGCGGGGTGGACCGGGACCGGAGGCCGCCGCCCGTGCTGCCCGCTACGCCGCGATCGACGGTGTGGCCGACCGGATCGGCGCGGCCGCCGTACTTCTCGGGCACACGCTCGACGACCAGGCCGAGACGGTGCTGCTCGGGCTGGCCCGGGGCTCCGGCGCCCGCTCGCTCGCGGGGATGCCTGCCGCGCGCGGCCGGCTCCGGCGGCCGCTGCTGCCGCTGCGCCGGGCCGATACGGTCGCCTGCTGTGCGGCGCTGGGGCTCGACGTGTGGACCGACCCTTCCAACGCGGACCCCAGCTTCGCGCGCAACCGGGTCCGCGCGACAGTGCTGCCGACCCTGGAGCGCGAGCTCGGGCCGGGCGTCGCGGAGGCGCTGGTGCGGACCGCCGGCCAGCTGCGTGCCGACGCGGACCTGCTCGACGAGCTCGCGGAGTCGGCGTACGCCGACGCGCAGGCGGCCGGGGGCGGCCTCGACGTGGGGGTGCTCGCGGGGCTGCCCGAGGCGCTGCGCGGCCGGGTCCTGCACCGCGCGGCGCGGGCGGCCGGCGTACCGGGAAGCGCCCTGTCCGCGGTGCACGTCGCGGCCCTGACCGGGCTCGTCACCGGCTGGAAGGGGCAGGGGCCCGTGGACCTCCCCGGCGGCTTGGCGGCCACCCGGCGTTGTGCGACTCTGCACCTCGAACCCCGAGCCGGCCCCTTGGAGTAGCGCGTGATCGAGGACGACATCGCGGACGTGCTGGTCTCCGAGAAGGAGGTTCAGAGCAAGCTCGAGGAGCTCGCCGCGCAGATCGACCGCGACTACGCCGGCGAGGAGGTGCTGCTCGTCGCGGTCCTCAAGGGCGCGTTCATGGTCGTCGCGGACCTGTCGCGGATGCTGACGGTGCCGGTGCAGATCGACTTCATGGCGGTGTCGTCGTACGGCTCGGCCACTTCGACGTCCGGTGTCGTGCGGATCCTCAAGGACCTCGACCGCGACATCGCGGGCAAGCACCTGCTGATCGTCGAGGACATCATCGACTCGGGGCTGACGCTCGCCTACCTGCTGCGCTACCTGCAGTCCCGCGGTCCGGCGTCGGTCGAGATCTGCACGCTGCTGCGCAAGCCGGACGCCGCCAAGGTCGACATCCCGGTCAAGTACGTCGGCTTCGAGATCCCCAACGAGTTCGTCGTCGGCTACGGGCTCGACTACGCCGAGCGCTACCGCAACCTGCCCTACATCGGCCGGCTGGACCCGGCGGTCTACTCCGACTGATGCCGGAACACCGGCACCGACCTCGTGCGTTGTCTTGTCGACGCGTCGGTGCCCGGCCTCGGGCAGCGTCCGGCCGGCGATTGAGACCCGATTCGGCCGGGTGTTACCTTGGCAGGTACTGATCGTGTCGATCAGCGGCCAAGCTTCGTTCATGGTCCTCGATACCACCGGTAGCCGGTAGGTCGGGGCAGCACCGGTGGTAGGAGGATGGGGCGCCGGCGACGGCTCGTCCCAGCAAAACCGTGGACTTTCGACGTTATCTGCGCGGTCCGGCCGTCTACATCATCGTCGCGCTGCTCGTGCTGGCGGTCTTCTACCAGCTCCAGCTGAAGCAGACCGAGTACACCGCGACCGAGCTGTCGCAGGTGCGCGCCCAGATCAAGGCGGGCGCGGTCAAGGAGGCGACGATCCTCGACCGGGAGCAGGTCATCCGGGTCGAGCTCGCCGAGGGCAAGAAGGTCACGGTCAAGGGCAAGCAGGTCGACAAGATCGAGGCGACGTTCGCCACCGACCAGGGTGACGACCTGCAGAACGAGCTGCAGGCGGTCGAGGGTGCCACCAGCTCGGTCAAGCGCTCCAAGGACAACATCTTCCTGAGCATCATCTTCAGCCTGCTGCCGTTCGCCATCGTGGTGCTGGTCTTCTTCTTCCTGATGAACCAGATGCAGGGCGGCGGCAACAAGGTCATGAGCTTCGGCAAGTCCAAGGCCAAGCTGGTCAGCAAGGACATGCCGAAGACGACGTTCGCCGACGTGGCCGGAGCCGACGAGGCGATCGAGGAGCTGCACGAGATCAAGGAGTTCCTCGAGAATCCCGCGAAGTTCCAGGCGATCGGCGCCAAGATCCCCAAGGGCGTGCTGCTGTACGGCCCGCCCGGCACCGGCAAGACGCTGCTCGCGCGCGCGGTCGCCGGCGAGGCCGGGGTGCCGTTCTACTCGATCTCGGGCTCCGATTTCGTCGAGATGTTCGTCGGTGTCGGCGCCTCGCGCGTCCGCGACCTGTTCGAGCAGGCCAAGGCCAACGCACCGGCGATCATCTTCATCGACGAGATCGACGCCGTCGGCCGGCACCGGGGTGCCGGCATGGGCGGCGGGCACGACGAGCGCGAGCAGACGCTCAACCAGCTGCTCGTCGAGATGGACGGCTTCGACGTCAAGGGCGGCGTGATCCTGATCGCCGCGACCAACCGTCCCGACATCCTCGACCCGGCGCTGCTGCGCCCGGGCCGCTTCGACCGGCAGATCGTCGTAGACCGCCCCGACCTCGAGGGCCGCAAGGGCATCCTTCGGGTGCACGCCAAGGGCAAGCCACTCGACAAGAGCGTCGACCTCGACGTGATCGCCCGCCGTACCCCCGGCTTCACCGGCGCCGACCTGGCCAACGTCATCAACGAGGCCGCGCTGCTCACCGCCCGGATGAACCGCAAGGAGATCACCGGCGAGATCCTCGAGGAGAGCATCGACCGGGTGATGGCCGGGCCCGAGCGCAAGAGCCGGGTGATGTCCGACAAGGAGAAGAAGATCATCGCGTACCACGAGGGCGGTCACGCACTGGTGGCGCACGCGCTGCCGAACGCCGACCCCGTGCACAAGGTGACGATCCTGCCGCGCGGCCGGGCGCTCGGCTACACGATGACGCTGCCGATGGAGGACAAGTTCCTGCAGACCCGCTCGGAGATGGTCGACGAGCTCGCGCTGCTGCTCGGCGGCCGGACCGCGGAGGAGCTGGTCTTCCACGAGCCGACGACCGGGGCGTCCAACGACATCGAGAAGGCGACCGCGATCGCCCGCGCGATGGTCACCGTCTACGGCATGAGCGACAAGCTCGGCGCGCTGAAGTTCGGCTCCACCAACGGTGAGCCGTTCCTCGGCCGCGACATGGGCCACCAGCGCGACTACTCCGAGGACGTCGCCGCCGACATCGACGTCGAGGTCCGCCGGCTGGTCGAGGAGGCGCACGACGAGGCGTGGGAGGTGCTCGTCGAGTACCGCGACGTCCTCGACGACCTGGTGCTCGAGCTGATGGACAAGGAGACGCTGTCCAAGGACGAGGTGCTCCGGGTCTTCGAGCCGGTGCGCAAGCGCGCCTCGCGCGGCACGTTCATCGGCAACGGCGGCAAGCGCACGCCGTCCGAGCGGCCGCCGGTGATGACGCCGGCCGAGCTCGCGCTGCTCGGGACCAGCGTCCCCGGCGACGGCGGCCGGCGTGCCAACGGCTCGTCGGGCAACGGCGCCTCGGGCAACGGCTCTGCCGGCAACGGCTCGGTCGCGGGTCCGGTCGGTGACAGCGCGACGACGGGCGCGCGCTCGGTCACGTCGGTCAACGACCCGGTGCCGCCTGCCGGCCCGGCCGACTGACCTGGCGATGAGCCCACGCTTCGACGCGGCGCGCGCCGAAGCGGCGGTCCGTGAGCTGCTGGCCGCGGTCGGGGAGGACCCCGACCGCGACGGCCTGCTCGACACCCCGGCGCGCGTGGTCCGGATGTACGCCGAGGCGTTCGCCGGCATCGGCGGCGACCCGGCCGCGGTGCTCAAGACGACGTTCGACGAGGGCCACGACGAGATGGTCCTCGTCCGCGGCATCGAGCTGTACTCGATGTGCGAGCACCACCTCGTCCCGTTCTTCGGCCGGGCCCACGTCGGCTACATCCCCAACGCCATGGGCGAGATCACCGGCCTGTCCAAGCTGGCCCGCCTCGTCGACCTCTACGCGAAGCGGCCGCAGGTGCAAGAGCGGCTGACGACGCAGATCGCCGACACGCTCGAGCAGCAGCTCAAGCCGCGCGGCGTGATCGTCGTCATCGAGGCGGAGCACCTCTGCATGTCGATGCGCGGCGTCCGCAAGCCGGGTGCGCAGACCGTGACGTCCGCCGTACGCGGCGGGTTCCGCGACAACGTCTCCACCCGCGCTGAGGCGATGAGCCTGATTCTCGGCCGGTGACTGGGGCTCTCCCCGGCAGCTGGGAGCTGCCCGGCCTGCGCACCTTCCGGCGGTGCGCCGTGATGGGGGTGCTCAACGTCACGCCGGACTCGTTCTCCGACGGCGGCGCGTGGGCCTCGCCGGACGCCGCGATCAAGCACGGCGGCGAGCTCGTCTCCGACGGCGCGGACATCGTCGACGTCGGCGGGGAGTCGACCCGGCCGGGCGCGGCCCGGGTGTCGCCCGACGAGGAGCTGCGGCGCGTGGTGCCGGTGGTCCGTGCGCTGGCCGCCGACGGCGCGGTCGTCTCGATCGACACCAGCCGCTCCGCCGTCGCGGCGGCGTGCGTCGCGGCTGGCGCACTGATGGTCAACGACGTGACCGGCGGCCGCGGCGACCCCGACATGGCCCGCGTCGTCGCGGAGACCGGCGTGGCCTACGTCCTGATGCACTCGCGTGGCACGAGCGGGGACATGCAGGACCTCGTGTCGTACGACGACGTCGTCGCGACTGTCGCGGCGGAGCTGACGCTGTCGCTCGAGCGGATGGTGACCGCCGGCGTGAGCGTGGACCAGGTGGTGCTCGACCCGGGGCTCGGCTTCGCCAAGGCGGGCGAGCACAACCTGGTGCTGCTCGCCGCACTGGCCGAGCTGCGGGCGCTCGGCCGCCCGCTGCTGATCGGCGCGTCCCGCAAGTCCTTCCTCGGCCGGCTGCTCCACGAGCGCGGCAAGGGCGAGCGTCCCGTCGACGACCGCGACGACGCGACTCAGGCGATCACCGCTGTCGCGGCGTGGGAGGGTGCGTGGGGTGTCCGCGTGCATGCCGCGCGGGCGGCGGCAGACGCGGTCCGCGTGGTCGCGGCGATCCAGGCGGCCCGGCCATGAGCCAGACCGACGTCGCAGCCGTGGAGGCGGCCAACGCGGAGTTCTACGCCGCTTTCGAGGCCGTCGACATCGACCGGATGCACGCCGTGTGGGACGACGAAGAGGACGTGACGTGCGTCCACCCCGGCTGGCCGATGCTCCGCGGCCGCGGCCGGGTCATGCGGTCGTGGGCGCTGATCTTCGCCAACACGCCGTACATCCAGTTCTTCCTGACCGACGTGCGCGCCGACGTGCTGGGCGACTCGGCCGTCGTGACCTGCTGCGAGAACATCCTGACGTCGGTCGGTGACTCGGCCGGTGACGCGCTGGTGGTCGCGACCAACGTGTTCCGGCTGCGCGCCGAAGGCTGGCGGCTCGTCGTCCACCACGGGTCGCCTGTCGTGCAGACAGCCGATCGAGAGGAGGAGACGTGACCTTGCCACCGGACCGGATCGCGGTGCGCGGGCTGCGGGCCCGCGGCCGGCACGGCGTGCTCCCGGCGGAGCGCCAGGACGGGCAGGAGTTCGTCATCGACGTGGTCCTCGCGGTCGACACCCTGGCCGCCGCGCGGTCCGACGCGCTGGCCGACACCGTCGACTACTCGACGCTGGTGCTCGAGCTGGTGCGCGTCGTCGAGGGCGAACCGGTCGACCTGATCGAGACGCTGGCCGAGCGGCTGGCGCACGCCTGCCTCGCGAGCGACGCGGTCGCCGCCGTCGAGGTGACGGTGCACAAGCCGCATGCGCCGGTCAGCGCGGAGTTCGACGACATCGCCGTGACGATCGCGCGGACCCGCGGGTGACGCAGGTCGTCGTCGCGCTGGGCGGCAACCTCGGTGATCGGCTGGCCGCGCTGCAGTCCGCGCTGACGTCACTGGCTGCCGTCCCCGGGGTCGAGGTCGCGGCGGTGTCGTCGGTCTACGAGACCGACCCGGTCGGGGGCCCGCCGCAGCCCGACTACCTCAACGCGTGCGCCCTGCTCTCCACCTCGCTGTCCCCGCACGAGCTGCTGGCCGCGACGCAGGCGATCGAGGCGTCGCTCGGCCGGGTTCGGCACGAGCGATGGGGCGCCCGGACGGTCGACATCGACATCGTCGACTACGCGGGCGTCGTAGACCGCTCCGCTGAGCTGACCCTGCCGCACCCGCGGGCGACGTCCCGTGCGTTCGTCGTGCTGCCGTGGACGGAGCTGGTGCCGTCAGCAGCGGCGGCCGACGGTGGTGTCGTGTCCGTGGACGGCGTCGACGTCAGCGGCGTACGGCGGCGGGCGGACCTGGCGCTCCAGCTGCCGAACGTGCACCCGTGACCGCGACCAGGGTCTCGCGGCTCGCGGCCGTGTTCGCCGTGGCGGCGGTGGTCATGTGGCTGCTCGGCGGCGTGCTCTACCTCCGGCTGCCCCCACCGTCGTGGACCGCGGCCGTCGGACTCGCGCTGCCCGCAGCCGCCGAGGCGTTCTTGGCGCGGGTCGTGGCTATGCGGCTCGACGGCCGGCCCGGCACCCGGCCGATGCGCGCGATCGAGGCGGCGCCGTACGTCGCTCTCGCGAAGGCTTCGTCGCTGGTCGGGGCTGCGGCTGCCGGGTTCTGGACCGGGCTTGCGGTCTACGCGCTGCAGCAGCGGGGGAGCGTGCGCAGCGCGTCGGACGACGCGACGGCAGCGGCCGCGGCCGCGGTGGCCGGGCTGCTGCTGGTGGTCGCCGCGCTGCTGCTCGAACGGGCGTGCCGCGCCGACCGACGCCGGCCGGGTGACCGGGGCCGGGACGCCGGCACCGGCACGTCGGATCTGAACGGCAGCGGCCGCTGACCGGTCGCGGGGCTCGCCTCGCGGGGCGGCGGTCCACATAGGGTGTGCACCGTCAGCCAACCGGACGGTCGCGGAGGTCACATGTCGGACGCGCTACGCGCAGAGCTCGACGAGCTCGACACCGAGGAGCTCCGCTCCCGCGCCTTCGCGACCGCCGAGAAGCGGCACGACGTGCGCTTCTTCTGGGACCTGGCCAAGCACCTGCCGGCGTCCGGCGACGCGGCGACCGACGACGGCTTCAGCGGCCCAGGAACGACGATCGCCGACTTCCTGGAGCTGTTCCGCGAGATGCGGGGCCGCGTCACGCCCGAGCGCGAGCCGCTGCTGCGCGCGCACTTCATCGACTACCTCGCCGAGCACCGCACCGAAGCCTGACCCCGGCCGACCTGTCAGCCGGCGGGCGCGTCGGCCGCCGCGTCGGCCTCGGCCACCGAGCGGCGCAGCGCCGCGTGCAGGGACTCCGGGGTGAGTACGCCGAGATAGCGGCCGTCGTCGCGGAGCACCGCGACCCAGCCGGCGTCCTCGCCGAGCATCGTCGAGAAGCCACGCTTGAGCGACGCGCCCGCCGGCACCCACGCCTCCATCCGCCGCGCGCGGTCACCGACCACACCGTCGCCCGAGCAGTCGCGCGGCCCGATGTAGCCGCGCAGCCGGTCACCCTCGACGACGACGGCCCACGACGAGCCGGCCGCGCGCATCGCGTGGGCCGCGGACGACAGCGACGCCGCCCAGTCCACCACCGGCGGGTGCTCCAGGTCCTCGGCCACGATCGGCGTGACCGAGAGCCGCTTCAGCCCGCGGTCCGCACCGACGAACGACGACACGAACGGCGTCGCCGGCCGCCCCAGCACGTCGGCCGGCGTGTCGTACTGCTCGAGCACACCGCCCTGCCGGAGCACGGCGATCCGGTCGCCGAGCAGGACCGCCTCCTCGATGTCGTGGGTCACGAAGATCACCGTCTTGCGGAGCTCCGCCTGCAGACGCAGGAACTCCTGCTGCAGCCGGTCGCGGGTCACCGGGTCGATCGCGCCGAACGGCTCGTCCATCAGCAGCACCGGCGGGTCGGCGCCGAGCGCGCGGGCGACGCCGACCCGCTGCCGCTGGCCACCGGAGAGCTGGTGCGGGTAGCGCTTCGCGTACTCCGCCGCCGGCAGCCCGACCAGGTCGAGCAGCTCGCCGACCCGGGAGCGGATCCGCGCCCGGTCCCAGCCGAGCAGCCGCGGCACTGTGGCGACGTTGTCGCCGATCGTCTGGTGCGGGAACAGCCCGATCTGCTGGATGACGTAGCCGATGCCGCGCCGGACGGCGACAGGGTCGTCCTGCGTCACGTCCCGGCCCGCGATCAGGATCCGCCCGCTCGTCGGGTCGACCAGCCGGTTGACCATCTTCATCGTCGTCGTCTTGCCGCACCCCGAGGGGCCGACGAAGACGACGAGCTCGCCCTCGCCGACGGTGAGCGACAGGTTGTCGACCGCGGTCGCCCCGGTGGGGAAGCGCTTGGTCACCTGGTCGAGCGTGATCACGGCCGGCCTGCGCGGGTTACGCTCGACCGCATGCAGGAGGCACTTCCGTGCGCGGCGACGGACGCGTGGCTCTGCTTGGACTGGGTCGGCGACCACACCGACGAGATCGGCGCGGCGCTGCGGCAGCACGTCGAGCTGACCGTCGTCGCGGTCGTCATCGGCATGCTGATCTCCGCACCCCTGTCGCTCGTCGCCTGGCGCCACAAGCGGGCCGGCGCCGCGATCCTGTCGGTCACCGGCATTCTCTACACGATCCCGTCGATCGCGCTCTTCGGCCTGCTCATCCCGTTCTCCGGGCTGACGTTCCAGACCGCCGAGATCGCGCTCGTCGGCTACACCCTCCTGGTGATCATCCGCAACGTGCTCGCCGGCCTTGAGGGCGTACCGGACGACGTCCGCGAGTCGGCCCGGGGCATGGGGCTGACCCCGACGCAGCAGCTGCTGCGGGTCGAGATCCCGCTCGCGCTGCCGACCATCTTCGCCGGCATCCGCAGCGCGACGGTGACGACGATCGGGCTGGTCACCATCACCTCGCTGATCACCCTGGGCGGGCTGGGCAACCTGATCCTCGACGGGCTGCGCCGCGACTTCCGGACGCCGCTCGTCGTGGGTTCGGTGCTGTCGCTGGCGCTCGCGGTCGTCGCCGACCTGCTGCTCGTCGGGCTGCAGCGGCTGCTGACGCCGTGGGCCCGCGGGGCGGCGGCGGGATGACGTTCTGGCGGGACGTGTTCGCGTGGTTCACGACGTCGGCCAACTGGCAGGGGGTCGACGGCATCCCCCGCCGGCTGTGGGAGCACGTCGCGCTGTCCGGGTCCGCCGTACTGATCGCGGTCGTCCTCGCGCTGCCGCTCGCGCTGGTCCTCGGCCACCTCGGTCGCGGCGGCTTCCTCGCCGTCAACGTCACCAACGTCGGCCGCGCCGTCCCGTCGTTCGCCATCCTCGTCATCGCGCAGCAGATCACCCGTGACATCGGCACGAAGCCGGCGATGATCGCGCTCGTCGCGCTCGCGATCCCGCCGATCCTCACCAACACCTACGTCGGCATGCGCGCCGTCGACGAGGAGCTGCGCGAGTCGGCACGTGGCATGGGGATGACCGGCCGCCAGGTCCTGACGCAGGTGGAGGCGCCGCTGGCGGCGCCGGTGATCATGGCCGGCATCCGTACGGCGGCCGTGCAGGTCGTCGCGACGGCGACCCTCGCGGCGCTCATCGCCGGCGGCGGCCTCGGGCGGTTCATCATCGACGGGTTCGCCCAGCAGGACAACGTGAAGGCGTTCGGCGGGGCGGTGCTCGTCGCGCTGCTCGCAGTCGTTACCGAACTGACATTGGGTTTCGTCCAGCGCCGGGTGACACCAGGTGGCAGGGTGGAGGAGCGACCTGTGGTCGCCGAGGTCGGACCAGCCGGCGGTGTGGCCGCGTTGCCCGCGCGAGCGGTACAGGCGGTGCTGCCGGCACGACCGTGATCCTGGTAGGAGGCCCTCGAGGCCCGGGCAGGGAAGGCACGAGATGAGTCGCAACCACGGAACGAAGCTGGCAGCGCTCCTCGCCGCGCTGGCGGTCGTCCTCACCGCGTGTGGTGGGGACAGTGGCGACGCCAAGGACAAGACCTCGACCAAGTCGGCGTCCGCCGGCAACGCCAAGGACAAGAAGATCGTCGTGGGCGCGGCCAACTTCGCGGAGAACCAGATCCTGGCGCACATGTACGCGAAGGTGCTGACCAAGGCCGGGTTCAAGACCAAGGTCCAGACCGGCGACCTGACCAGGGAGACCCTGTCGACCGCGCTGCAGGCCGGCGACATCCACCTCACGCCGGAGTACGTCGGGACCGACACCGAGTACTGGAACAAGGAGATCAACGGCGCCAAGGCCAAGGCGCTGGCGTCCAGCGACGTGAAGAAGTCGGCCGCGGCGCTGCGCAAGCTCCTGGCGGCCAAGGGCCTGGTGGCCTACGAGCCGTCGCCGGCCGCGGACCAGAACGCGTTCGCCGTGACGAAGAAGACCGCGGCCAAGCACAAGCTCGCGAAGATGAGCGACCTCGGCAAGGTCGCGTCGCAGCTCACGCTGGGCGGTCCGGCGGAGTGCCCCAAGCGGCCGTTCTGCCAGCCGGGGCTGCAGAAGACCTACGGCGCGAAGTTCAAGGAGTTCAAGGCGCTCGACGCGGGCGGGCCGCTCACCATCAACGCGCTCACGGCCGGCAAGATCGACGTCGGCCTGGTGTTCAGCTCGGACGGCAGCGTCGCCGCGAAGGGCCTGGTGGTCCTGGCCGACGACAAGAAGCTGCAGACCGCCGACAACATCATCCCGGTGCTCCGCAAGGACGTGGACAGCGCTGAGCTGAAGGCGGCCCTGAACGCCCTGAGCGCCAAGCTGACGACGAAGGCGCTGCAGAGCCTCAACAAGGCGGTCACGGTCGACAAGAAGGACCCCGACGAGGTCGCCGAGGCCTGGCTCAAGAAGAACGGTCTGCTGTAGCCAGCTCCCCCACGGCGACCGGTACGGCGAGCCGGTTGCCGGTGGGGGCGAGCGGGCAGCTCCACCGCGTGCTGTAGAAGCACGACGGGTGGTAGGCGTAGTTGAAGTCGAGCCGGAGCTCGCCGGCGTGCCCGCCCAGGTCGGCGCCTTTGACGGTGTCGAGCAGGTAGCGGCCGCCGCCGTACGACGTCGTGCCGTTGGTGGCGTCGGCGAACGGAACGAACACGCCGCCGCCGTAGACCGCGACCCACCAGACGTCGAGCGTGCCGAACGGCACCTCGGCGACGCCGATCCGGCGGAGGGGGACGACGCCGTCGCTCGTCGGCACGTCGAGGGCGAGCGGCTCGGCGGCATGCACCGGCGCGTCGAAGCACCAGGCCGGGTCGTACGGCGCGAACGGCAGGCCGGCGAACCCGTCGCGGTCCTCCAGCGGCGAGTCTGGGTGGTGCGCGAAGAGCTCGTCGCGTTCGCGGCGCCAGTGCGTCCACGCCTCCACCGGGTCGATCTCGGCGATCACCCGAGCCGCGGCGTACGCCGACGCGACGCGCCGGCGCCAGTCCTGCAGGGTCAGGCTCACCTGCGCAGTGTCACGACTCCGCGCGTCGATGGCGAGTCGTCCCCCACCCAGCGCGCTCGCTGCACGAAACTGGTGCGGCACCGGGTCGTCCTCGTCTAACGTGGCACGCGACCTTCCCCGGCTCGCTGTCACCGACGTACGAACGGCCGCCAGAGCTAGGGGCAGGGACGGCATGATCTTTCCGACGGTGGAGTTCGCCGTCTTCTTCGCGCTGGTGCTGGTCGCCAGCTGGATCCTCATGCCGCACCGGGCCGCCTGGAAGCTGTTCATCCTCGCGGCGAGCTACACGTTCTACGGCTTCGCCGACTACCGCTGGTGTCTGCTGCTGCTCGGGTCGACGCTGTTCAACCAGCTGATGGCCGAGCTGATCCACCGGGCCGCGGTCGAGCGCCTGCGGTCGCGGCTGCTCGCGGTTGCCGTCGTGGGCAACCTGGCGGTGCTCGGCTGGTTCAAGTACTACGGCTTCTTCGTCGACTCGGTCGCCGGCACCCTGTCGGCTGTCGGCCTGCGGCCGCCACTGCCGCTGTTGCAGGTCGCGCTGCCGGTGGGGATCTCGTTCTTCACCTTCCAGGCGCTCAGCTACGTCATCGACGTGCGGCGGCGCGAGCTCGCTCCGGCCGCGCCGGTGGACTTCGCCGTCTTCCTCGCGTTCTTCCCGCACCTGGTCGCCGGCCCGATCGTCCGCGCGTCGGAGTTCCTGCCGCAGCTGCGCGGGCCGCGCGACCCGCTCGACCTCCCCGCGGCGCGGGCGTTCCGGCTGATCGTCGGCGGCCTGATCAAGAAGGTCGTCATCGCCGACGTGCTCGCGTCTTCGCTGGTCGACAGCGTCTTCACGACGCCGGGGCAGCACTCGCGGCTGGAGATCCTGGTCGGGATCTACGGCTACGCCGTGCAGATCTACTGCGACTTCTCGGCCTACTCGGACATCGCGATCGGCGTCGCGCTGCTGCTCGGCTTCCGGTTCCCCGAGAACTTCAACGCGCCGTACGCAGCGGTGTCGCTGCAGGACTTCTGGCGGCGCTGGCACATGAGCCTGTCGCGCTGGCTCCGCGACTACCTCTACATCCCGCTCGGTGGCGGCCGCGGCGGCGAGGCCCGCACCCGCCGCAACCTGATGATCACGATGCTGCTGGGCGGCCTGTGGCACGGCGCGGCGTGGCACTTCGTCCTGTGGGGCGGGCTGCACGGCGGCGGTCTCGCGGCGGAGCGCGCGTGGGCGGCCCGGCGCGGCGGCGTGGTCGCGGACTCGGCGGTGCACCGGCTGGTCGGCCGGGTCGCGACGTTCCACTTCGTCTGCTTTGCGTGGATGTTCTTCCGCGCCGACGACCTCCGCACGGTCGTCGAGATGCTCCAGCGGCTGGTGACCGCGGGTGGTCCGGCGCCGGCGGTGACGCAGGGCGTGCTCGCGGCGATCGTCGTGGGGATCGCGGTGCAGTACCTGCCGCGTGGGATGTGGCAGCGCGTCGAGATCGGCTTCTCCCGGCTCGGGCTGGCGCCGCAGGCCGCCGCCCTGGGCGCCGGCGTCGTGCTCGTCGACGCGCTCGGCAGCCAGGGCGTCGCCCCCTTCATCTACTTCCAGTTCTAGGGACCGCCGATGACCCAGCCCGACCCGCGACCGCCCTGGCAGGCGGATCCGGCCGGCTCCGGTGACCCGGCGCGGGCGGGCGAGCCGTCGCCGGCGGCGCAGCGGGCGGCCGCCCGGTCGCGCGCCCGCTCGCGCGCCCGGCTGTCCGCGGTACCGAGCGCTCCCCAGCGGCGCGGGTCACGGGCGCGCCGGCCCCCGGGCTCGACGACGGCAGGCAAGGCGATGGTCGTCGTACTCGCCGGTCTGCTGCTCGCGGCACTGCTGAACTCGCGGGCGATGGTGTCGGCGACCGACAACCTGTCGCCGGGCTGGCGGCGGACGACGGTGCGGGCGGTCGCCGTACCGCTGGACGTGGTCGGGCGCGCGCTGCGCCTCGACCGGCCGAGGGCGGCGCTGGACGAAGCGCTGGGCCGCGGCGAGGACGGCTCGTCCTCGGACGCGGTCCCGCCGCCCACCGCACCGCGCAAGGCCGGCGCCACGCCGCGGCCTGGTGCCTCCGCCCGGCCGCCCGGCGCGTCGCGGGCACCGCGGAAGGCAGCGCCGCGGCCAGGTGCCTCCGGGCCGGCGGCCGGCCCCGCACCGGGCGCCGGTCTGCCGCGTCGGGTCAGCGCGGCCGAGCCGTTGCGGCTGCTGGTGGCCGGCGACTCGATGGTCGAGCTGCTCGGTCGGACGCTGGTCAACTCGATCGACGACGACGGCAAGGTCAAGGCCCGCATCGACGTGAAGTACGGCACCGGGCTGGTGCGGCTGGACGCTTTCGACTGGCTGGCGCACGCGCGCGACCTGGCGTCGACGCCGGCCGATCTGACGCTCGTGATGATCGGCGGCAACGACGCGCAGGACATCAGCGCCCGGGGCGCGCGGCTCGAGATGGCGACCGCCAAGTGGCAGGCGGAGTACGCGCGGCGGGCGCGCCAGGTGATGACCACGCTGACGGCGGACGGGCGGCGGGTGGTCTGGGTCGGGATGCCAGTGCCGCGGTCGGCCAAGCTGCGCCGGGCGTTCGAGTCGCTCAACTCGGCGGTCCGCTCGGCGGCTGCGGGCAACCGGCTGGTGACCTACGTCGACGTCTGGGCCGACTTCGCGCCGGGCGGCAGGTACGTGGACTACCTGGACGACGGGTCCGGCCGGGAGGTCAAGGTGCGCAACCGCGACGGGATCCACCTGGCCAGACCGGGGGCCGAGCTGCTCGCGCGCAAGCTGCGTGCGCTCATCGTCAAGGAGTGGGCGCTCGACTGACGCCGCCTCCGGGCCGGAGCGGCCTGCCTACTTGTCCACGTCACCCACGACGAAGAACATCGATCCCATGATCGCGACGAGGTCGGGGAGCAGCGTGCCCGGCAGCAGGTGCGACAGCGCGTGGATGTTGTTGAACGACGCCGACCGCAGGTGCATCCGCCACGGCGTCTTGTCGCCGCGCGAGACGATGTAGTAGCCGTTGATGCCGAGCGGGTTCTCGGTCCACGCGTAGGTGTGCCCCTCGGGCGCCTTCACCACCTTGGGCAGCTTCACGTTGACCGGGCCGCCGGGGATCCTGTCGAGGCACTGATGCGCGATCCGCAGCGACTGGTAGACCTGGTCCAGCAGCACCTCGAAGCGGGCGAAGCAGTCGCCGGTGTCGCGGGTGACGACGTCGAAGGACACCTCGTCGTACTTGAGGTAGGGCTCGTCTCGGCGCAGGTCGAGGTCGACGCCGGACGCGCGGGCGATCGGCCCGGTCACGCCGTACTCGAGCACCGCCTCGGGCGACAGGACGCCGACGCCGACCGTGCGCTTGTGGAAGATCTCGTTGCCGCGGATCAGCCGGTCGATGTCCTTCATCCGGCTCTCGACCTGCACCACCGCCTGGCGGCAGCGGTCCTTCCAGCCGGCCGGCAGGTCCTCCTTGAGGCCGCCGATCCGGTTGAACATGTAGTGGATCCGCCCGCCGGAGATCTCCTCCATCACGCGCTGGATCTCCTCGCGCTCGCGGAACGCGTAGAACACCGGGGTGATCGCGCCGACCTCGAGCGGATACGACCCCAGGAACATCAGGTGGTTGAGCACCCGGTTGAGCTCGGCGAGCAACGTGCGCACCCACGTCGCGCGGTCGGGGACCTCGAGGCCCATCATCCGCTCGACCCCGAGGACGACGCCGAGCTCGTTGGAGAACGCCGAGAGCCAGTCGTGCCGGTTGGCCAGCACGATGATCTGCCGGTAGTCGCGCGCCTCGAACAGCTTGTCGGCGCCGCGGTGCATGTAGCCGATGATCGGGTCGGCGCGGACGATCTGCTCGCCGTCGATCGTCAGCGCGAGCCGCAGCACGCCGTGCGTCGACGGGTGCTGCGGGCCGATGTTGAGCACCATGTCGGCCGTGGCCAGCTCGGCCGCGCCGATGCCGACGCCGACGGTGGCCTGCGACAGCGACTTCGAGCCGGTCGTGGACGGCAGCGTGTCGACCATGCGTGTCCTCGGGTCCGCGGTGACGGTCAGGATGCGGTACGACGATCCGCTCGCGCCGTCGTACCGGACCCGCTCATCGTCCCATGCCGGACGGCTGCGCCGCGAAACCGGGCCGCTAGCGCGCCTGGGCTGCCGCGGCGAGCGAGGCGGGCAGCGGTACGCCGACCGCGTGCAGCACCCAGCCGAAGTCGCCGAGGCCGCCGTGCGCGGTCAGCTCGGCGCGCTGCCCGGCGCTGCTGAGCGCCTGCAGGTAGGCCCGCGGGTCGGTGGACGCGAGCTCGCGCGGCGGCCGGTCGCCGACGACGCCGAGGGCGCGCAGCACCGTCCGCTGGTCGGTGAGCAGGGTGCTGGCGGTGGCGGGGAGCGCGGCCGCCCCGGCGGCCGCGACCGAGTCGATCGCCACGTGCGCCGTGATGTCGCAGCTGCCGTCCGGCACCGGCAGCACCTGCCGGCCGTCGCGGTAGCCGGTCAGCGTGCCGCCCGCGTGCACGCCGGCAGTCCGCTCGGCCAGGTCGTGGCTGTAGTCCGCGGCCACGGCGAGCCCGGCGCGGGTCCGGCGTACCGCCGCGGCCCAGGCTTCGTCGCGCGGCAGGCCGATCTCGGCACGGTCCCCCTCGGCGCACTGCGGCCACCATCGCTCGAGCCAGCCGAGCGACGCGGCGTCGGGGACCGCGCCGAGCGACTCGTCGCCGGCCCGGTCGACGAGCACGACGCGCGGTCCGGCAGCGGTCTGCTCGACGGCGTCCAGCGGCACGTTGTCGAGCCACTCGTTGGCGAAGAGCACACCGACGACGGGCGGCAGGTCGGCGAGGTCGCGCACCCACCCGACCTCCTCCGGCACGATGGCCGGTCGGTCGGCGAGCTCGACGCCGACCAGCTGGAGGCGCGCCGCGAGCCCAGGCGCCTCGTCGCGCGCCAGGGCGTGCACCGCCGTCAGCAGCGCACCGCGGGCAGCGGCCATCTCGACGAACATCAGTGGGCTCGGCCGCCCGAGCAGCTCGTCGACCTCGGCGAGCAGCCGCAGGACCGCCCGCGCGAAGTCGACCGACGCGCTCGACGCCGTGCGGAAGTGGTGGCCCGGCCCGCCCTCCGGCCGGTGGTAGAACCCGCCGGGGCCGTACAGCGCCGTCTCCATCGCGGTGCGCCACGGCACGCCCGGCTGCTCCGTGCTCGTGGCGTCGGCGGACACGCGGTGCAGCCTACGCCGCGCGCATCGGCCCAACGACGGCGCACCGGCCGCCGGCGCAACGGCGGCGCACCTGCCGCCGGAAGGATCCCCAACCCTCCACGAAGGCCGGCGAGCGCTCTCCCGCGGTCACGCGCCCCCGTCGGTAGGCTGACCGCTCCGCTCGGCGTACCGACCCGAAGAAGGCGCAGCACCCGTGACCGACGTGTCGTCCCGCCCCGCGCGCCTCAACATCGGCGTGGTCGGCGCCGGCCGGGTCGGCACCGTCCTCGCCGCGGCGCTCGCCCGCGCCGGCCACCACGTCACCGGCGTCCACGCCGTCTCGCGGCAGTCCACCGACCGCGCCGACCGCCTCCTCCCGAACGCCGCGCGACGCACCCCCGACGAGATCACCACCACCTCCGACCTGGTCCTGCTCACCACCCCGGACGACGTCCTCGCCGACGTCGTCGCCGGGCTCGCGCAGCAGGACGCGTTCCAGCCCGGCCAGCTCGTCGTGCACACCAGCGGCCGGCACGGCCTGGCGGTCCTCGACCCGGCGACCAGGCTCGGCGTGCTGCCGCTGGCGCTGCACCCCGTGATGACGTTCGCCGGCGCGCCCGAGGACATCGACCGGCTGGCCGGTGCCAGCTTCGGCGTCACCGCGCCCGAGCCGCTCCGAGCGGTCGCCGAGGCGCTCGTCATCGAGATGGGCGGCGAGCCGGTCTGGGTGCCCGAGGAGGCCCGGCCGGTCTACCACGCCGCCCTGGCGTGGGGCGCCAACTACCTCGCCACCATCACCACCAGTGCGGCCCAGCTGCTGACCGGCGCCGGCGTCGACAACCCCCAGCGGCTGCTCGCCCCGCTCCTCGGCGCGACCCTCGACAACGCCCTGCGCAGAGGCGACACGGCGCTGACCGGACCGGTCGCCCGCGGCGACGCCGAGACGGTCCGCGTCCACATCGAGGCGCTCCGCGAGCACGCCCCGGAGCTGATCCCCGCCTACGTCGCGCTCGCCCGCCTGACCGCCGAGCGTGCGCTGCAGTCGGGGCTGCTCAAGCCGGCGCTCGCCGAGGGCCTGCTGGAGGTGCTGGCCGCGCAATGAGGGTCGTCACCACGCGAGCCGAGCTGGCCGCCGTACGCCGAGAGCACGACAGCGCAGCGGAGCTGGCGCTCGTCCCGACCATGGGCGCGCTGCACCGGGGCCACCGCGAGCTCGTCCGCCGCGCCGACCCCCGGCGCAGCACCGTCTACGTCAGCATCTTCGTCAACCCGCTCCAGTTCGGTCCGGCCGAGGACTTCGGCCGCTATCCGCGCAACCTCGACGACGACCTCGCGATCTGCGCCGACGAAGGCGTCGACACCGTCTTCGCGCCCGCCACCGAGGAGATGTACGGCGCCGGCACGCCCGGCGTGACCGTCGCGGCGGGTCCGCTCGGCGAGCGGTTGGAAGGCACCACGCGGCCGGGCCACTTCGACGGCGTCCTCACCGTCGTCGCCAAGCTGTTCCACCTGGTGCTGCCGGACGTCGCGTACTTCGGCCAGAAGGACGCGCAGCAGCTCGCCATGGTCAAGGCGATGGTGCGCGACCTCAGCTTCCCGGTCGAGGTGGTCGGCGTCCCAACGGTCCGCGACGACGACGGGCTCGCACTGTCCAGCCGCAACGCCTACCTGGACCCGGCGCAGCGCCGGCAGGCGACCTCGATCAGCCGGGCGCTGAACGCCGGACGCGCGGCGGGGCCGCACGGCGCGCAGGCGGTCCACGAGGCCGCCCGGCGAGTCCTCGACGCGGCCCCCGAGGTGCGCGTCGACTACCTCGCGCTGGTCGACGCCGACACGTTCGGCGACGTCGACGCGATGACCTCGCGTGGCCTGCTGCTCGTCGCGGCCTGGGTCGGTGGCACCAGACTGATCGACAACGTCACACTTGACCTCGCCGCCGCCGGCGGCGCCACCAGGCATGTACTCGGAGGAGACGTGACCGCGCGATGACGTCGCACGCCCGGCTCTTCACGCGCCTCTCCGCGCCGCCGCCCGGCTGGACGCTGACGGCCGACGTCGTGGTGGTCGGCTCGGGGATCGCCGGGCTGACCGCGGCGCTGCAGGCGCGCCGGGCCGGCCGCGTGCTGCTGGTGACCAAGTCGTTCGTCAGCCACGGCGCGACCGCCTGGGCCCAGGGCGGGATCGCGGCAGCGCTGCACCCGCTCGACTCCCCGGAGCACCACCTGCACGACACGCTGACCGCGGGCGCCGGTGTCTGCGACCGGGCCGCGGTCGAGGTCATGGTCCACGAAGGCCCCGACCGGGTTCGCGAGCTGATCGCGCTGGGGGCGCAGTTCGACATGCACGACGGCGAGCTGTCGATGACCCGCGAGGGCGGGCACCTGCGCAGCCGGGTCATCCATGCTGCCGATGCGACCGGCGCCGAGGTCGAGCGCGCACTGGTCGACGCCGTCCGGGCCGCGCCCGAGATCGAGCTGATCGAGCACGCACTCGTGCTCGACCTGCTGCTCGGCATCGACGGTCGCGCCGCTGGGCTGACTCTGCATGTGCTGGGCGTGGGCACGCAGGACGGCGTCGGTGCGGTCCGCGCCCGCGCCGTCGTGCTCGCCACCGGCGGCATGGGCCAGGTGTTCGCCGCCACCACCAACCCGAGCGTCTCGACCGGAGACGGCGTCGCGCTCGCGATGCGCGCCGGCGCGGTGGTGCAGGACATGGAGTTCGTCCAGTTCCACCCGACGGCGCTGCACCTCACCGACCAGGTCGGCCAGCAGCAGCCGCTGATCACCGAGGCGATGCGCGGCGAGGGCGCCATCCTGCGCGACGGCGACGGCCGCGCCATCATGGCGGGCGTCCACCCGCTCGCCGACCTCGCGCCGCGCGACGTCGTGGCCAAGACCATGAGCCGGGTGATGGCCGAGCAGGGCGTCGACCACCTCTACCTCGACGCCCGCGCCCTCGGGGAGGACAAGCTCCTCCAGCACTTCCCGACGATCGTCGCGCGCTGCCGCGAGGCCGGCGTCGACCCGCTGGTCAGCCCGATCCCGGTGTCGCCGGCCGCCCACTACGCCAGCGGCGGCATCCGCACCGACCTCGACGGCCGCACGTCGATCCCGGGACTGTTCGCCTGCGGCGAGTGCGCCTGCACCGGCGTGCACGGCGCCAACCGGCTCGCCAGCAACAGCCTGCTCGAAGGCCTCGTCTTCGCCCAGCGGATCTGCGACGTCCTGGCCGCCGATCTGCCGCCGCACACCGACCCTGTCCGGTACGGCGGCCGCGCGGCGCTGGTCGCACCGGCGGCGCGCTACGACATCGCCCGCACGATGACCGAGGGCGCCGGCGTACTCCGCAGTGCGGCGTCGCTCGACTCCACCGCGAAGGCGCTGGCGGTGATCGAGGAGCGGGCGGGGCACGACGAGCCCGGGCCGGCGGCGTGGGAGGCGGCCAACCTGCTTACCGTCGCGACCGCGCTGGTGCAGGCCGCCGCCATGCGCGACGAGACCCGGGGCGGCCACTGGCGCGAGGACTTCCCCGACGCGCGCCCGGAGTGGCTCGGGCACATCCGCTCGCAGCTGTCGGCGGAGGGCCGGCTGGCGAGCGAGTTCTCGCCGGCGGAGCCCGCATGACGCTGACCGCCGGCACCGTCGACCTGCTGACCAAGGCGGGGCTGGATCCGGACCACGTCCTCGACCTGGTCCGCCGGGCGCTCGCCGAGGACCTGGCCGGCGGCGTCGACGTGACCAGCGTGGCGACCGTGCCGGCTGACCAGGAGGGCGTGGCGCAGGTCGTCGCCCGTGCCGCCGGTGTCGTCGCGGGGCTGCCGGTCGCGGCCGCGGTGCTCGAGGTCGCGGCTGAGGGCGCAGTCGACCTGGACATCAGGTCGACCGACGGCGACCCCGTGTCCCGCGGCGACGTGCTGCTCAGCGCGACGGCGTGCACCCGGGCGCTGCTGACCGGCGAGCGGACGATGCTCAACCTGCTCTGCCACCTGTCCGGCGTCGCCACGGCCACCCGCCGCTGGGTCGTCGCGCTCGAGGGCACCGGTGCGGCCGTGCGCGACACCCGCAAGACCACGCCCGGCCTGCGGGCGCTGGAGAAGTACGCCGTCCGCTGCGGCGGCGGGGTCAACCACCGCATGTCGCTGTCCGACGCGGCGCTGGTCAAGGACAACCACGTCGTCGCGGCCGGCGGTGTCGTCGAGGCGTTCACCGCGGTGCGGACGACGTTCCCCCGGCTGGCGGTCGAGGTGGAGTGCGACACCGTCGCACAGGTCGCGGCCGCGGTAGACGCGGGCGCCGACCTGGTGCTGCTCGACAACATGTCGCTCGACCAGCTGCGGGAGTCGGTCCGCTTGACGGCCGGCCGGGCGCGGCTCGAGGCCAGCGGCGGGCTGACGCTCGCGGACGCCCGGGCGGTCGGCGAGACCGGCATAGACTTCCTCGCCGTCGGCGCGCTCACCCACTCCGCGCCGGTGCTCGACATCGGCGTCGACCTCGAGCTCCGCCCGCGACCGGACAGGGAGTAGACCCGTGCTGCTCGCCGTCGACGTCGGCAACACCCACACCGTCATCGGGGTCTTCAGGGGCGAGGAGCTCGTCGACCACTGGCGGATCGGGACCGACGCGCGGCGCACCGCCGACGAGCTCGCCCTGCTGTTCCAGGGGTTCCTGCTCCTGCAGGGCATGGACTTCGAGAAGCACATCACCGGCGTGACGATCTGCTCGGTCGTCCCCAGCGTGACGCACGAGCTGCGCGCGATGACCAGGCGCTACTTCCACTACAACCCGGTCATCGTC
>DASQMY010000395.1:0-9229 GCA_035645255.1 Mycobacteriales bacterium | reverse complement strand
TGGTGGGCGCGGCGCTCGCCGGCAGCGGCGCCGCTCGGTCGCCGTCGTCGCCGCGACCGGTGCACGCCGGCGCCGCGACGACGACGGCTGCGAGCAGCCACGCGGCGGGTCGGCGCATGCTCACACCGTAGTGGTGTGACCGGAGGCGTACCGGGAACGCCTTGGCGCAGACCCGGCACGCGAACACCTCGAGGAGCCATGGCCGACACGACGACCGACAACCTGGTGTGGCGCGCTACGGGCGGTCTCAGCGGCCTGCTCGCTGCCGCCCTGACCCGCAAGGCGCTGACCGCGCTGTGGCGTGCCCGAAAGCACGACGACCCGCCGGCCAACCCGGCCTCGCCGCAGACCTCGTGGACCGAGGCGGTGACCTGGGCGGCGGCCACCGGTGTGGCGCTCGGTGTGGCGCGGCTGGTGGCGCTGCGCGGCGCGGCAGCGGGGTGGCGGCGGGCTACCGGCGCGTTGCCGCCGGGCCTGGAAGACCCGGCCTGACCTGGTCGTCGGCCGCCAGCCGCGCGGGGCGGGAGCGCCGGGCGTCGACGCGGCGCCGCTCGACACCGGGGGCGGGCGGTCGCGGGTCCTCGACGAGTACGACGGCGAGGTCGTCGTCGAGCTTGCCGCCGGCGTGCTGGATCACGGTGTCCACGAGCCCGGCGAGCACGCCGTCGACGTCCCCCGCGGCGTTTGCCGACCGCCGGACCGCGTCGATCGGGAAGAACCGGCCGCGCGCGTCGCGCGCCTCCACCAGGCCGTCGGTGAACGCCAGCAGCCGTTCGCCGGGCTCGATCGTGTACCGCTCGATGCGCGGGTTCGGCGAGAGTCCCAGTGGGGTCGTCACGGCGCCGGTCAGGAACTGCAGTCCGCTGCCGAGCAGCAACGGCGCCGGGTGCCCGCAGTTGACCACCTCCAGCCGGCCGTCGAGAGCGAGCTGGACGAGCACGACCGTGACGAAGTCCTCGCTGCCCACGTTGCGACTGACACTGCGGTCCATCGCCCGGGCCACGTCGTCGAGGTCGCGGTCGTAGACGGTCTCGCGGAACGCGCCGAGCGCTGTCGCGGCGAGCCGCACCGCGGGCAGCCCCTTGCCGCGGACGTCGCCGACCAGCACCCGCACGCCGCCGGCGGTCTCGACCACCTCGTAGAAGTCGCCGCCGACGACCGCCTCGCGGGCGGCTGAGACGTAGCGGACCGCGACGGCGTAGTCGCCCACTCGCCGCGGCACCGGGTGCAGGATCGCGACCTGGGCCGCCTCGGCGACGAGCGCGATCTGGTCGAGCCGCTGGTCGCGCTCGATGCTGCGGCGCGCCGCCCACACGGCGAAGGCCGACCCGACGACCAGACCGGCGAGCCGGACCAGCCGGGGCGCGACGTCCTCGTGGTTGTTGAGCAGGGCGGCCGCGACGCCGAGCAGGACGGCGTACGCGCCGACGTACGCGGTCCGCTGGGCGCCGAGGAACGGCGAGACCGCGATCGGCGCGAGCATGTAGAGCCCGATGTAGCTCTGGTCGCGGCCGAGCCACAGGTCGATCGTGAACAGCAGCGTGGCGACGAGCAGACCCACGAGGAACGTCAGCCAGGTCCGTACCACGCACGCTCCCTCCGCGACCGACCGATGCCTGAGCGTAAGCGGCCGGTCGACGGGTCGGGCGGCGATTCGGTGGACCGGTTGATCTTTCGATAGATCGTATCTGGCGAGACGCACGTCGGCGGCGTGCCACGGAGTATGCTGTGACACCTATCCGGCATTCGCGCTGAGAGGTGTCACACCCGATGAGCGAACTCGTCATTCCCGAAGGCGGCTTCTGGCCCGCGCCGGAGATCCCGCAGCCGAACATCTACCCGATCGAGTGGCGGGTCGACACGCAGAAGCTGGCCGACCTCTACGAGAAGTCCAAGCTCCAGGTGTGGAACCCGGCCGACCTGCCGTGGGACGACCTGCACGCCGAGGACTTCAGCCCTGAGGAGCGGCTCGGGATGATGTACTGGTGGTCGCTCCTCGCGAACTTCGACGCGAGCGGCCCGGCGGTCTTCGCCCGGGCGACGATCCACTCGTTCGAGATGCACCAGGAAGACCCGGTGCGCAAATGCTTCTTCTCGATCACCCGTGACGAGATGAACCACGAGGAGTGCTGCCAGCGGGCCATCACCAAGCTGTGGCCGGGCGGGCCCCTCGACTGGGAGCCGACCAACGACCTCGAGCGGGCGGCGCACAACAACATCGGCTGGCTCTACCACAACGGCGGCCGGTACTGGACCGGCTACAACAAGAGCATCGGCAAGTACCCGATGGCGGTCCTGTTCACCTCGTTCATGATGGGCGAGGTCGCGTCGTCCACGCTGTTCCGGATGATGGCGACCGGCGCGAAGCACCCGGTGTTCCACGAGGTGTTCAAGCGGATCGGGCGGGACGAGTCCCGGCACCTGCAGATCTGCATGACGCTGCTCGAGCAGGACTTCCCGAAGCTCACCGACGAGGACAAGTCGACGATCACCCGGCAGCTGCGGGCGGGCTTCGTGTTCCTCTCCATGGTGCTGTGGGAGCCGCCCGGCCAGTTCTGGGACCTGCCGGACTACTTCCTGCCCAACCACCAGGTGCTCATCGACCACGCGCGGCACGCCGGTCTCGGCGTGCTGTCCTACGACGAGCAGGCGGAGAACTGGAAGACCGCGATGGCCAAGGTGCGCGTCATCGTCGAGCGGTGGGGGATCGAGTTCCCGGCGATCCCGGAGCTCGACCTCGACGGCGTAGACGTCGGCGACATCGGCCCCGAAGACATCATCCCGGTCTTCTGACCGCCCCCACGCCTGAGATCCGCGTAGTTGATCAACCTGGCACGATTCCTTGATCTTTTGAGCACAAGTTGAACAAGGAATCGTGCCAACTTGATCATCGTCGGCCCTGCCGGGTCGGGCCCTGGGACAGGTGGCGGGCGGCCGCACGCCGACGCACGAGCCGGCGGGCCGGCTGTCGGCGGCGTCCGGCACAATCCGCGACGTGACGATCGAGATCGGCAACGACGACGCCCGGCGGCTGTTCCTGCGGGCGCAGGGGCTGCTCGGTGCTCCCGACCGGCGGACCGGCGTACCCGGTGTGCTGGAGCGGCTCGGTTCGGTGCAGCTCGACACGATCTCGGTGCTCGCGCGGTCGCACGAGCTGGTTCCGTACTCGCGACTCGGTCCCGTCGGGCGGAGCGCCGTGGAGGCGGCCTACTGGTCGGAGCCGGCGACCGCGTTCGAGTACTGGGCGCACGCCGCCTGCGTGCTGCCCATGGCCGACTGGCCGTGGTTCGCGTTCCGGCGCAGGAGCTTCGCCACCCGGTACGCCGACGCACCGGCCGCTCCGCAGCGCGAGATCGTCGCCCGGCTGTCTGCGGAAGGGCCGCTCACGGCGACCGAGCTGGGCGGCGCACGCAAGGGCGCCGACTGGTGGGACTGGTCGGAGACCAAGCAGGCGGTCGAGCAGCTGCTCGCCACCGGGGTCGTCGTCTGCACCCGCCGGCAGGCATGGCGGCGGGTCTACGACCTGGCCGACCGCGCCGTCCCGGCCGACCTGCGCGCCGTGGACGCCACCGACGACGAGTGCCTGCGCCGGCTGGTCGAGTCAGCCGGGCGGCGACTGGCCGTGGCGACCGAGCCTGATCTCGCCGACTTCTACCGGCTCCGGCTCGAGCAGATCCGGTCGGCGGTCGCGGCGACCTCGCTGGTGCCGGTGGCGGTCCGCGGGTGGACCGGCCGCGTCTGGGCCGACCCGGGCGCGCTCGAGATACTGCCGACGCTGCGCGGGCGGCACCGGACGACGCTGCTGTCGCCGTTCGACACGGTCGTCTGGGACCGCCGCAGGACAGCACGGATGTTCGGCTTCACGCACCGGCTGGAGGCCTACGTCCCGCGTCCCGACCGGGTGCACGGCTACTTCACCATGCCGCTGCTCGCCGGTGGCCGGCTCGCCGGCCGAGTAGACCCCGCCCGCGACGGGCACACCCTTGTCGTGCGCGGAGCCTCGGTCGAGCCAGGTGCCGCTCCGGCCCTGGCAGACGCACTCGCGGCGGCCGCCAGCTGGGTCCGCGCGACGTCGGTGCGGGTCGAGCGCCTCGAGCCGCACGCCATGGCGGCAGAGCTCGCCGGCCTGCTCGTGGAGCGGGTGCCGGAGCAGCGCGGCTAGCATCCCGCGCGTGGCCGCAGGACGTCACTCGGCGGAGGTGCAGGGCAAGTGGTGGTCACGCCGGGCGGCGGTGCGAGCCCGTACGCCGGTCCGGCAGTCATGGTCGTCGACGAGTCGGGCGTCATCGCCGACTGCTCCCCCGACGTCGAACGACTGCTGGGTGTGGCCACGGAGCAGTCGGTGGGCCGGTCCGTCACGGAGGTGCTCGGCCTCGCCGACGGCACCGCTGGCGAGCTCGCGGAGCGGCTGCTGCAGCGCGCGCCGTACGACTGGGCCGTGCCGGCCGCAGCGGACGGCTCGCGCGGCCCGCTGACCGCGACCCTCGTCCCGCTGCGGGTGTCGCGCGCGCCCGGCTTCATGGTGCTGCTCACCGTCGACGACGAGCGGGGCGACGACCGCCTCCTGGCGGACGACCGCGCCGCGCGCGTCGCGACCGTGACCACCGCGCTCTCCGAGGCGTTGACGCCGGGCGAGGTGGCGGCGGTGGTGCTGGGCGAGGCGCTGAGCGGGCTCGGTGCGAACGCCGGGTCGATCTACCTCGTCGACCCGCGCTCGCCCACGCTGCGGCTGTTCCGGGCGGCGGGCTACGCGGACGACGTCCTCGAGCGCTACCGCGAGATCCCGGTCGAGACCGAGACCCCGCTGTGCGAGGCGTTCCGCACGGGCGAGCCCGTCCTCGTCCCGTCCGCGGACTGGACGCGCCGCTATCCGCTGCTCGACGGTGAGCTGCGCTCGGCGGCGGTCGCCGCCGTACCGCTGGTCGTGCACCGCGTGCCGGTCGGTGTGCTGGGCATCAGCTTCGGCACGCCGCAGGAGTTCGCGCCGCGGGACGTCGACTTCCTGCGGACGCTCGCCCAGGGTTGCGGGCAGGCGCTGGAGCGCGCCCGGCTCCTCGAGACGGCACAGACGGCTCGCGCCGACGCCGAGGCCGCCCAGCGCCGTCTCGCGCTGCTGGCGGAGGCGAGCTCCGCGCTCGCCAGCTCGCTCGACCTGGACGAGACGCTCGCGACGGCGCTGCGGCTCCTCGTGCCGATCCTGGCGCAGTGCGCCGCGATCCACCTGATCGATGAGTCCGGTCGCGCGCACCGCACGTCGGTGTGCCATCCGGACGCCGACCTGCAGTGCGCGCTGGAAGGGCTGCTGGAGCACGTGTCGGACGCGCGTGGGCTGCCGCCCGGCGCCGGGGCAGCGCTCGAGTTCCGTCGCGCGGTCAGCTGGCCGGCCCTCGACGCCGCGGTCCTGGACGAGCACGCCGGCGACGACGGCCACCGGGCGCTGCTGGCCCGCCTGCCGCTGACCCACGGGGTGATCGTGCCGCTCAGCGCGCACGGCCGGATCTTCGGCACGGTCACGATGCTCCGGGCGGCGCCGTTCGGCGACCTCGACGAGACGCTCGCCGGCGACATAGCCCGCCGGATCGGTGTTGCCGTCGACAACGCGATGACCTACCAGCGCGACCGGGAGGTCGCGATCACCCTCCAGCGCAGCCTGCTGCCGACCGTGCCGACCGAGCTGCCCGGGATGACGCTGTCCTGCTGCTACCTCGCCGGAGCGGCCGGCACCGAGGTCGGCGGCGACTGGTACGACGTGATCACGCTCAGCAGCGACCGCGTCGGGCTCGTCATCGGCGACGTCATGGGCCGCGGCGTCGCGGCGGCGGCGCTGATGGGTCAGCTCAAGGCGGCGGTCCGTGCGTACGCCGTCGAGGAGCACGCGCCGGCGGCGCTGATGACACGTCTCGACCGGGTGGTGTCGATGCTCGGCGAGGGGCACATCGTCACGTGCATCTACGCGATCTACGACCCGCGGACCGGTGACCTGCTGCTGTCCTCGGCCGGCCACCTGCCGCCACTCGTCGTCAACCCGCGCGGCCACGGCGCGTTCATCACGCTCGAGGTCGGCCCGCCGCTGGGCCTCGGCGACACCGTGTACGCCGAGATGGCGATCACGCTGCTCCCCGGCGCGAGCCTGCTCCTCTACACCGACGGCCTGGTCGAGGGCCGCGACACCTCGATCGACGACGGCCTCGAGCGGCTGCGCGCGGAGTTCAACTCGCCGCACGCGGCGCCGCACGAGGTGATCCACCGCGCGCTGCGCGCACTCGGCCGCGACGACGACCACGACGACGACACCGCGCTATTGGCGATCATGACCGACAGCACGGTGTTCGACGCGGCAGCGCCGCCCGGCCAGCACCTCGGCGAGCTCGACCTGCCGCCGTCGCTCGACTCACCGGGCGAGGCCCGCCGCTTCGTCGAGCGCTCGCTGCACCTCTGGGGCTACGACGACGTGGCCGACACGTCCGTGCTGCTGGTCAGCGAGCTGGTGACCAACTCCGTCCGGCACGCCGGTACGCCGACCAGGCTGCGGCTCGTGGGGCAGGGGCACCGGGTGCGCGCCGAGGTCGTAGACGGCAGCGCGACGCTGCCGCAGACGAGGCACGCCGACCCCGAGGTCGACGAGGGCGGGCGCGGCGTGTGGCTGCTCGAGACGCTGTCCACCCGATGGGGCGCCGACCATGTCGCCGGTGGGAAGCGGGTCTGGTTCGAGCTGCTCCGCAGCTGAGCCCCGCGCGACCAGCTGCAGCGTCGACACCGCGGGCTGCGGGTCAGTCGCGGACTAGCGCCGAGATCCGGTCGGCCTCGCTGCCGTCGAGGCTCGTCGACGTACCGCCGAGGATGCCGCCGACCGCATGGAACGGCCGACCGCCGGAACGGCCGACCGATGTGCATGCCCTCGCCGTCGATGTGGAACTCGCGGATCTGCTTGTCGTGGGTCGCCCGCGCGCAGCCCCAGCCGCGCGCGTTGCGGAACATCTGGTCCCCGCTCTCCTCGAACGCGAGCAGCACGCACTTCTCGCGCGAGCGCAGGCCGCCGGCGAGGAACTCCGCGGTGGTCAGCGTCTTGCCGGTCCCCGTCGCGCCGGACACCAGCGTGATCGAGTCCTTGAACAGCCCGCCGCCGCACATCTCGTCGAGCTGCTCGTTGCCGGATGTGACCCGGGTGTCCGACGAGCGCGACGCGAGCTCGATGCTGAACAGCGGGATCACCCGGATGCCGGCTCCGGGCAGCACGGTGAAGGGGTACTCGCCCTTGCGGTCGTTGGTCCCGCGGAGCTTGAGCACCTCGACCGTGCGGCGGCGCTTCTCCTCCTCCAGCAAGTTGCGGAAGATGACCACGTTGTCCGCGACGAACTCCTCGACGCCGAGGCGGGCGACCGGCCCGGAGTCATCCGGGCGCTCCACGGTCATGACCACCGTCACGCCGAGCCCGCGGAGCTCGCCGGACAGCCAGCGCAGCTGCTGCCGGCTCGCGCTGCTGTCGCCGAACTGCGCGATCACCGTGCCGAGCGAGTCCATCGAGACGCGGGTCGCACCGATCGACTCGACGGCGTGCCGCACCCGGGCGACGAGCGCGGCGAAGTCGAAGTCCCCGAGGACGACCTGCTCGGGGCCGACCGCCGGTGCGGCGTCGACGACCCGTCAGCTGCCGGCCGCCTCCCAAGCCGCGACGTCCCAGCCGAGCGACATCAGGTTGGCGCGCAGGTCGTCGGCGGGCTCCTCGAACGTCACGAACACGCCGGGCTCGCCGCGGCGGATGCCTTCGGCGAGGAACTGCGCCGCGAAGACGGTATTGGCCCTGCCCGCCGTACCGGAGACGAGGGTGGACCTGCCCTTGGGCAGGCCGCCGTCGGTGACGTGGTCGAACCCGGCGACGCCGGTCAGCAGCTCGGGCAGCCGGCTGTCCGGCACCATGCCGTCGTCGGTGCGCGCGTCGGCGTCGGTCACAGCAGCGCCTCCTGCGCCTGACCCGCGTCGATGTCGAGCGCCTGCCGGACGCGAGCGGTGTCGGAGAGGTCGCCGAGGACGCGCCGCTCCGGCGCCGGCGAGACGCGCACCACCGTCGGTGTCGCGATGACGTTGTGCAGCTCGGCCCGCTCCGGGTCGGCCAGCACGTCGACCACGTCGATCCGGTGGTCGCCCGGGAGGAACTCGGAGCACAGCCGGCGCATGCAGGCGACCGCGCGGTCTGAACGCGGCGTGCTCCCCGCGATGTAGATGGTGAACTCGTACCCGGCCACGCCGACGCTACCTCCAGTCCCGAGGACCCTACCCGCGCAGCGCGGCCGTCCGGTAGTGATCGGCGACGTAGCCCATGAGCTCCAGCAGGGTGACTCGGCCCTCGCGCAGGTATGCCGCTGCGCGCACGTCCGAGACGATCTGCTCGTCCAGAACCGCATCCAGCGCGGCGGCGTACCGCGCGACCAGACCGGTGAAGACGCCGGCGCCCGACAGCGCGAGCTCCGGGACGCGCGCCGCCGTCCCGGCCATGCCGAGCCGCGCGAGCTCGGCGCTGAACCGCTTCCGCCGCTCGATGGCGTAGCGCATCGTCCGGAGGAGCCGGCGCGAGTCGTAGTCGGTCTTGAGAACGAAGTCGTCCGCGCCGAGCCGGATCGCGTCGTACGCCAGCTCGTGGTCCTCGTTGACGGTGACCACGACGACCGGTGCGTCTGAGCAGCTCCGCAACCCGGTCACCGTGTCGAGCCCGCTGGAGTCCGGACGAGGTCGATCTCCAGCGAGCCGTCGGCGGCCTCCTGCAGCGTTCTGGAGAGCAGCTCGGCGAAGTGCGGGGTGTCCTCGACGAGCAGAGCTCGCATTAAGCGCTCCACCCGACGGACGGCCGCCCTTACGCAGCCGTGAGGTCAGTCACCCTAGCCGGTCGCCTGGCGAGGGCGACGACCGCGACGACGAGCACGAGACCGGCAAGGGCGATCATGCCGGCCACCGCGAGGCCGCGGTCGCCGTCGCCGGCAGCCGGCGCCGGGTCGGCCTGCGCGGCGGGCGCGGCGGGCACCGGGGCCGGAGCGGCGGCGGGTGGCTGGCTCGCCACCGACGGCGCGAGCGCGTCGTCCTTGGTGACCGCGGCGTCCTGGACCGAACTGCCCGCCGGGATGCCGTTGCCGACGACGACCGCGCCGACCATCCCCGGGTGGATGTAGCAGTAGTACGGGTAGGTGCCCGCCTCGCGGAAGGTGTGGCTGACCTTCTCGCCCCGGAAGATCTCGTC
>DASQMY010000394.1:0-1893 GCA_035645255.1 Mycobacteriales bacterium | reverse complement strand
CCGAGATGACGACCCGGCTGACGCTCGGCTACCGCGACGCCGAGGTCGTCAGCAGGTCGCTGCACGGCCCGGCCGGCACCCGGGTGCGCGCGCACGAGTTCCACTACTCGCGGACGCTCCCGTCCGCGGGCGCCGCGCCGGCCTGGCGGATCGGTGACCGGCTCGAGGGCTTCGTGCAGGGCGGCGTCCACGCGTCGTACCTGCACACGCACTGGGCCGGCACGCCGGTCGTCGCCCGCAACCTCGCCGCGGCGGCCGCGGCGCACCTCGCGGCGGTGCCGGCATGAGCCGGCTGATCGGCGTCGGCGTCGGCCCCGGAGACCCGGACCTGGTCACGGTCAAGGGCGTCCGGGCGCTGCAGGACGCCGACCACGTCTTCGTGCCGGTCGCCGACACCGGCGAGGTCGGCCGCGCCGAGGCGACCGTCGTCGCGCACATCCCGGCCGAGCGGGTGACCCGGCTGGTGTTCGCGCTCACCGACGACGCGGGGCGCAACGAGGGAGCCTGGGACACGGCCGGGCAGACCGTCGCGGGCGCCATCGGGGCGGGCGGCACGGCGGCGTTCGCCACCATCGGCGACCCCAACGTCTACAGCACCTTCACCTACCTCGCGCACACCGTGCGCGCGCTGCTGCCCGGTGTGCAGATCGACACCGTTCCGGGCATCACCGCGATGCAGGACCTCGCCGCGCGCAGCGGCACCGTGCTGGTCGAGGGCACCGAACGCCTGGCGCTGCTGCCGTTCACCGCGGGGGAGGACGCGCTGGAGCGGGCGCTCGCCGACTTCGACACGGTCGTCTGCTACAAGGGCGGCCGGCAGCTGGCCACCGTCCTCGACGTGGTACGGCGGACCGGTCGCCTCGACGACGCGGTGTACGGCGCGCGGCTCGGTCTCGACGGTGAGGAGATCGGGCGGGCGGCCGACCACGGCGCCGCGCCGGCCCCGTACCTCTCGACGCTCATCGTCCCGGCGCGGCGCGAGACGAGGGGCGGCAAGCTGTGAGCGGCGGCAAGGTGACCTTCGTCGGCGCCGGCCCGGGTGCGGCCGACCTGATCACGATCCGCGGCGCCAAGGCGATCACGGACGCCGACGTCGTGATCTGGGCGGCCAGCCTGGTCCACGAGGACGTGCTGCAGCACGCGCGCCCCGGCGTCGAGCTGGTCGACTCCAGCCGGCACACCGTCGAGGAGATCCTGCCGGTCTACGACCGGGCGGCGCGCGACGGGCTCAAGGTCGCGCGGGTGCACTCCGGCGACCCGGCGCTGTGGGGTGCGATCCAGGAGCAGCTCGAGCGCTGTGCCGAGCTGGGGCTCGCCACCGAGGTGGTGCCCGGCGTGTCGGCGTTCTCCGCGACCGCGGCAGTCATGCAGCGCGAGCTGACGATCCCCGAGGTCGGCCAGTCGGTCATCCTGACCCGCCTAGAGGGCGGCAAGACGCCTATGCCACAAGGGGAATCCGTCCGCGAGTTCGCCTGCCACGGCACGACGATGGCGCTGTTCCTGTCGGCCGCCCGGTCCAAGGTCCTGCAGGACGAGCTGCTCGCGGGCGGCTACCCGCCCGAGACGCCGTGCATCGTCGGCTACCGGGTGACCTGGCCGGACGAGCAGATCACGGAGTGCCGGCTAGACCAGCTCGCCGCGACGATCAAGGACGCGGGCTGGCACAAGCACACCCTCGTCCTCGTCGGACCGGCGCTCGGCGCCGGTGGGACCCGCAGCCAGCTCTACCACCCCGGTCACTTCAACGAGTTCCGCAGGGCCGACCCGGACGAGCGGGCGAAGGTGCGCGACGCGACGCGCGCGCGCCGCCGCGGTGCGACGAGCGACGAGTGCTCGAGCGACGAGCGACCGGCGATGAGCGACCCGCGATGACCGACGGACCGGAGCTGCGCG
>DASQMY010000393.1:0-7647 GCA_035645255.1 Mycobacteriales bacterium | reverse complement strand
CTCGATGATCCGCTTCTGCAACTTCGTCGGCCCGACGATCGACTCGCCGCTCACCCGCTACTTCTCGCTGCCCGTCGTGCCCACCGTCTTCGGCTTCGACCCGCGGCTGCAGCTGATGCACGAGGACGACGCGACGGAGGTGCTGCGGCTCGCGACCATGGAGGACCGGCCAGGCATCGTCAACGCCGGCGGCGCGGGGATTCTCCTGCTGTCACAGGCGATCCGGCGCGCCGGACGGCCGCCGATGCCGGTCCTCTCGCCGACGGTCGACATCGTCGGCCAGCTGTTCCGCCGGGCCGGTCTCGCCGACTTCTCACCGGAGCAGATGCGCTTCCTGCAGCACGGCCGGGTGGCGGACACCAGCCGGCTGCGCGACCTGTGGGCCTACCAGCCGAAGTACACCTCGATCGAGGCGTTCGACGACTTCGTGCGCGGTCGTGCGCTGGACCGCATCTACACTCCCGAGCAGGTCGCGGCCGTCGAGTCGAGCGTCCTCGACGCGCTGGCGCGGAGGCGGAGCGTCGATGCCTGACGCGCGGGTGATCCCGCTCGACCGGGGTGACCGCGGTGACCGATCGGACGCCGACCGCCCCAGCCGCGCCGCCCGGTCCGGCCACGATGGCGACGTGCCGGTGCGCACGGCCGCAGCGCGTCGCCGTACCCGCGACGCCGACGAGCCCACGCCGGAGCCGCAGGCGGCCTCGGGTGCGCCCGACGCAACCGACTGGGAGCGCAAGCTCGCCGAGGCGCTCGCCTTCGTCCGCAGACGCATCACCGGCGACTACGTCGTCGACGAGTTCGGCTTCGACGCGGAGCTCACCGACAACGTGCTCTACGCGCTCGTCCGCCCGGTGTACGAGAAGTACTTCCGCGTGGAGACGCGCGGCTTGCACAACGTGCCCGACACCGGCGGCGCGCTCATCGTGGCCAACCACTCCGGCACGATCGCGATCGACGCGGTGATGACGGCGGTCGCCCTGCTCGACCACCACCCGGCCAGGCGTCACCTGCGGATGCTCGGCGCAGACCTGGTCTTCAGTACGCCGGTCGTCGCGCCACTCGCGCGGAAGGCCGGCCACACCCTCGCCTGCAACGCGGACGGCGAGCGACTGCTCACCGCGGGCGAGCTGGTCGGTGTCTGGCCGGAGGGCTTCAAGGGCGTCGGCAAGCCGTTCAGCGAGCGCTACAAGCTGCAGCGGTTCGGCCGCGGCGGGTTCGTGTCGGCGGCACTGCGCACCGGCGTGCCGATCATCCCGGTGTCGATCGTCGGCGCCGAGGAGATCTACCCGATGATCGGCAACATGAAGACGCTCGCCCGGCTGCTCGGCCTGCCCTACCTGCCCATCACGCCGACGTTCCCGTGGCTGGGGCCGCTCGGGCTGATCCCGCTGCCGTCGAAGTGGATCATCGAGTTCGGCGACCCCATCACCACCGATCAGCTCGGCCCGGCCGCCGCGGACGACCCCATGCTCGTCTTCAACATCACCGACCAGGTGCGCGAGACGATCCAGCAGTCGCTCTACCGGCTGCTGATGCAGCGGCGCAGCGTCTTCTTCTAGCCGGCCGCTCGGCCGCGGTTGCTAGTCGCCGACGAGCTGGCGCCGGCGGCGGTAGGCCAGGCCGGCGAGTACGCCGCCCGTCGCGGCGCCGACGCCGGCGGCCGCCGGCAGGCCGACCATCGCGGCCTTCCGCGCGGTGCGGAAGTCGCGGATCTCCCAGCCGTTGAGCCGCGCGGTGACGCGCAGCTCGGAGTCCGGGTTGATCGCGACCGCCGTGCCGACCGCCGACAGCATCGGCACGTCGTTGCTGGAGTCGCTGTAGGCGGTGCACCGCGCGAGGTCCAGCCCTTCCCGCTCGGCGAGCGCGAGGATCGCCTCCGCCTTCGCCGCGCCGTGCAGCGGCTCACCGACCAGGCTGCCCGTGTAGCAGCCGTTCTCGACCTCCGAGACCGTGCCCAGCGCCCCGGTCAGGCCCAGCCGGTGGGCGATGACGTTGGCCAGCTCGACCGGCGTGGCCGTGACGAGCCACACGCGCTGCCCGGCGTCGAGATGCATCTGGGCGAGCGCGCGGGTCCCGGAGTAGATCCGGTCGGCCATCAGCTCGTCGTAGATCTCCTCGCCGTAGCAGACGATGTCCTCGACCTTCTTGCCGGCGACGAACGACAGCGCCGACTCCCGCGCCTTGTGGATCGCGGCGTGGTCCTCGGCGCCGATGAAGCGGTACTTCAGCTGGTCGATCGCGAATGACCGCAGGTCCCGGGCGGTGATCACCTTGCGCGCGACCAGACCCTTGGCGAAGTAGTAGATCGACGCGCCCATCATCACGGTGTTGTCGACGTCGAAGAACGCAGCCGCGGTCGGGTCCGCCGGCACCTCGAGAGCGAGCTCCACCTCTGCCGCGGCTGCTGACGCGGCACCAGCGAGTACGGCGGCGACGCGGTCGGTGCGGTCACGGCGGAACAGCCCCACAGCACTCCCGTGCACTCAATGTTCGGTCCGGCCATCGTAGCGATCCGGCGCCCGGTGACCGTCGCCGCGGTCCGCCGGCTAGGGCACCGGGGGCGGCGTGACGGCTCCGGTCGGTAGGGGGGTGGTCGGCGGCAGCTCAGGTGCGGTCGTGAGGTCGTCCAGCAGGTCGGTGATGGTCGACGCCACCGGCGTCGGCAGCACGCTCACTGTCGGGATGGGAGCGGGACCGGTGGTCGGCAGCTGCGGCAGCCGTACGGTCGGCGTCGCAAGGGGCAGCGCCGGTTCGTCCGTCCCCGTCGGCTGAGGTGCGGTCGATGACGTCACGACCGGCGCTGGTGCCGGGACCCGCGCCGGCGGCGGCTGAGTGGCGGCCGGCGCCGGCCCAGCGGTGCCGCCGGTGCCGGTGCCGGCCGTGGCGCCGGTGCCGGCAGGGCCACCTGGACCACCCGTGCCACCACCGCCACCACGGCCGCCAGTGCCACCGGCCCCACCAGTGCCGTCGGTCCCGCCAGTGCCACCGGGGCCACCGACCGGGATCCGGAGCACCGGGCCGGGCTCGGGCGCGCAGTCGCACTCCCGCTCGCGTTCGCGCTCCTTGTCGGCCGGGACGTCGGGGCACACGCCGGTGCACGCGGCCAGGTCGCCGAGCTCCTCGGCCGCCGTGGCGCGGATGCGTGCGAGCAGGCCGAGCGAGGTGGCGACGCGCGCCGCGGCATCGCCGGGGAGCTCGTCGGACAGCGCCATCAGCTCGGCCTGCTGTCGGGCGGCGAAGTCCTGGATGTGAGCTATCAGCTCGGCCGACTGCTCCTCGTCGCCGGCGTCGAACAGCAGCTGGACGCCGCGCCGCGTCTGCGCATCCATGTCGGCAAGCGCGCCCACGATGGCTTCGACGTCCTCGGCGCCGGTTCGCGCAGCGAGTGTGGCGATCTCGTCCAGGCGGGTGGCGGCGTGCTGCAGCTCACGCTTGCCGCGGTTGACCTCGTTGCGGGCGAGATCGAGCTGGACGCTCTCGGCGGCCCGCTTGAGACCGTACAGCCGGTCCCCTGGCACCGACCTGCTGCTGGCGGTCCCGACGCCGGTGATCGCGACGACGGCCGCGAGCGCGGCCGCGGTCAGCTGCGCGGCCCGCTGCAGCCGCCAGCCGCCGAGCCGGGTCCGCACGCGGTCGACCGGTGTCGGCGCCGCAACGGGCTCGGCCACCGCGGCGACGGCGACCAGCCGCTGCCGGAGCGAGTCACGGAACGCCGGCGTCGGGCCGAGCGGCAGCGCCTGCAGCTGCTGCGCGAGGTTGAGCAGCGGAACGAGGTTGGGGTCGGAGGACGACGCGCGGGAGCCGAGGCCCTCGAGGGCGGCCGCGAACTCGTCGGCATGCCGGCGGCGCATCAAGCTGTCGACCTCCTCCGGATGGAAAACGACGAACGGAACGGCGGGTTACGGGTTGCTCGCCACGGGTGACGGACGTCACGCGCCGCAGGCGAGGTCATAGGACCATCTCCCGCGGGAGCAGCCGGCTCAGCGAGCGCACCGCACGGTACTGCAGCGCCTTTATCGCCCCGTCGCTCTTGCCCATGGCGAGCGCGGTCTCGCTCACCGACATGCCCTGCAGGAAGCGCAGCACGATGCACTCCTGCTGCTCACCGGCGAGCTTGCGGACAGCGGCCACCAGCGCGCTGCTGGTCAGGGCGTCGAGGACCAAGTCCTCCGGCCCCTGCTCCACCCGGTCCGCGTCCAGCATGTCCGCGGTGGTGACCTCGAGCCGGTAGCGGGCGGACTTGTAGTGGTCGGCGATGAGGTTGCGCGCGATGGTGATCAGCCACGCGGCGAAGTCCTTGCCCTGCCAGGTGAACGACCCGATCCGCCGCAGTGCGCGCAGGAACGTCTCACTGACGAAGTCCTCCGTCTGCTGCTTGTTGCCCACGCGGTAGTAGACGTAGCGGAACACCACGTCGACGTAGCGGTCGTAGAGCTCGCCGAACGCCTCGGCGTTACCGGCCTGGGCGCGCGCGACGATGACGCTGACGTCGTCACTGCCGGCCGGTACGGCGGGCGGCTCGGTCGGCGCGGTGCTCGACGGGCGGCCAGTCGCGCTGCGCAGCCGCGCAGCGGCCTCGCCGGCCGGCTGCGCGGTGCCGTCGCGCACGGCCACCGATCGTGGGTCGATGCGGTACGCCGCGACGAGGCGCCGCAGCGCCGCCAGACCGCCTGCCGGGCGTCCGGTCCGGGCCGGACCGCCCGCCGGCTGCGGCTCCATCAGCACGTTCAGCTCACGCGCTCAGCAGCTGGGTGCCGAACGCCACGACGATGACCAGCAGGAGGATCAGCAGGGCCAGCGCGGTCGGGGTGCGCATGCGACTGTCCTCCACGTGCGGCGCGGCCGCCCGGTGCGGCGCGCCCGCCAATGGTATGCCGCCGGCGAAAGCGGTCAGTGGCCGAAGTCGGGGATGAGCTCCATCGTGACCCGGCTGATCTCCCGCTCCAGCTCCCGCAGACCCTCGATCTTGCCGAGGCAGACGGCGACGCCGGCGTCCCGCGCCTGCTGCTCGGTGTGCGCGTCCAGATAGGCCGTGTAGAGGATGACCACCTGGTCGGGTCGCTGCGCCTTGATCCGCCGGGTCGCCTCCAGCCCGTCGACGTTCGGCATGCGCAGGTCCATCACGATGACCTGCGGATCCAGCCGCAAGGCCTGCTCGACAGCGTCGGCGCCGTCGACCGCCTTGCCGACGACCTCGAAGCCGTCGAGGGTCAGCATCTCACCGAGCATCAGGCGCACGTGATCCGTGTCGTCGACCACCAGGACCCGAACCGACATCGGCATGCCTCCCGTAGCTGCGCGACCGGTGACCGCGGTGAGCAACTGACACGTCACGCTGCGGTACGGCACTCAACGTAGCGCGGAACGGAAGGGTGCGCCTGGCCGTGACTGCACCGGCTGACCCGCGAGGTCAGCGGGCGATGCTCGACATGACCGCGAGGTAGCCGACCGCCCGGGTGAGCGACCCTTGGCCGGCCGGTGCCTGGCGGGCGCTGAGCGCCGCCAGCCGGACCTGGACGGCAGCGCCTCGTGCCTTCGCGGCGGCGGCCTTCGCGGCAGCGTTCGCCGCGACCTTCGCCTTGGCCTTCGTCGCCTTCGCCGCCTTCGCGGCGGCGGCCCTGGCCTCGGCCCGGGCGGCAGCCGCTGCCTCTACCCGCGCAGCGTCCGCGGCCGCTGCCTTCGCCGCTGCAGCAGCCCTGGCCGCGTTCACCCGGGCGGTCTCCGCCGCGGACGGGCCGGTCGGTCGCGGCCGCGGCGCCGAGCTGCGGGTCGGCGTAGGGGCCGGAGTGCGCCGGGTGGTTGGCGCCGGCGTGCGGGTCGTGGTCGTCGTCGTGCTGCGGAACGGGCGGCGGAACACCTCGGTGACCCACAGGATCCCGTTGCCGTCGATGTAGGTGCCGACGCCGACCTCGGTGAAGTCGCGGTCGAGGATGTTGGCGCGGTGCGAAGGCGAGTTCATGAACGCCACGTGCAGCGACGGGACGTCGCCGCCGCGGCCGACGTTCTCACCGACGGCCTGCCAGTTGCTGACCGACGAGCTCAGGTTGGGGTTGTGGTACAGGTCGTCCTTGCTCGCCATCCGCCGCGAGTGCTCCCAGGCCACCGACGCCAGGTCCGACCGGACGGCGAGCCGCGGGCGGCCCGCGGCGGAGCGGGCCGAGTTGATCCGGGAGACGAAGTCGCCGGCCGCCGACGCTGACGCGGGCGCGGCCAGGCTGACGATCCCGAGTGTGAGGAAGAGCGTGACGAGGGTGGCGATCATTCGGCGCTGCACTGCGGGCCCCTTGGCTCGACGGTTCGTCCTTGGCTGCTCTGTCGACCGCTCGCCGAGCCGACTTGAGCGGGATACGGACGTTGCGACGGCCGGGGTGCTTGCAACTGTGGAACACTCGGCGGGAGCTCGGGTGAGCCGTCGCGGGCCGGGAGAGTGACGCCGCGGACCGAAGGTGAGGACCACCCCTGATGACGACGCACAACGTCGCCGACCTGGTGCGGCAGGCGGCCGGCCGCGCGCCGGACAAGGTCGCGTTCCGTCATCTCGACCGCAGCTACACCTGGTCCGAAGTCGATGCGCAGGTGGATCGCGCCGCGGCCGGCCTCGTCGCGCTCGGGCTGGACCCGGGTGACCGGGTCGGCCTCGTGCTCGGCAACACCGTGACGTTCCCGGTGTGCTACTTCGGGGCGCTGCGGGCCGGACTCGTCGCCGTACCGGTCAACAGCTCCTACACCGTGCCGGAGCTCACGCACGTGCTCGGCGACTCGGGCGCGCGCGCCGTGGTCGTGCACAGCGGCGCCGCGGGCGCCGTCCAGGCGGTCGCTGCGGCGCTGCCGGCGCTCCAGCACGTCATCGTGGCCGGTACGCCGACGGGCGGCTCAGCGACGTCGGTGGACCAGCTGCTCGCGTCGGGCGGCCCCGCGGTCACCAGCACCCGGGCCGGCGAGGACCTCGCGGTGCTGATCTACACGTCCGGCACGTCCGGCCGCCCGAAGGGCGCGATGCTGTCGCACCGCGCGCTGCTGGCCAACCTCGACCAGTGCGGCCGCATCGAGCCGCCCGTCATGGACGCGGACGACGTGATGCTCCTCGTCCTGCCGCTGTTCCACATCTACGGGCTCAACGCCGGCCTCGGCATGGTCGCCAAGCACGCGGCGACCGGCGTGCTGGTCGAGCAGTTCGACCCGGTCGACACCCTCGCGGTGATGCGCCGGCACTCGGTGACCAACGTGATGGGCGCACCGCCGATGTACGTCGCGTGGTCGATGCTCCCGGACGTGGGCGACGCCTTCGCCGCCGTACGCCTCGCCGTGTCCGGTGCGGCGCCGCTGCCGGCCGACGTGCTCGGCCGGTTCCTGGACGCGAGCGGCCACCACGTCTTCGAGGGCTACGGGCTGACCGAGACCGCCCCGGTGCTGACGACCACGCTGATGAGCGAGGTCGCGAAGCCCGACTCGATCGGACGGGCCATCCCCGGCATCGAGCTGAAGCTGCTCGACGAGGACGGCGAGCCGGTCGAGGAGGGCGACCCCGGCGAGATCGTCGTCCGTGGTGCCAACGTGTTCGCCGGCTACTGGCCCGACGGGCGGGACGGCCCGGACGCCGAGGGCTGGTTCGCCACCGGCGACGTCGCCTACCTCGACGCGGACGGC
>DASQMY010000392.1:0-11537 GCA_035645255.1 Mycobacteriales bacterium | reverse complement strand
CTCCTGATCCGGTGTGATGTCTTCGCTCATCGCGTCCTCGCCTCGATGTCAGGCCGTGCCGGTCTGGTCTTGATTCTGCTACAGCGGGCCGGAGATCCCGCCGTCCTTGCGGATGCGCCAGAAGTGCACGGCCATGAAGATCACCGCGACGAACGGCAGCGCCAGGACGTGCAGGACGTACCAGCGCAACAGGGTCGGTGGCCCGATCTCCACCCCGCCGAGCAGCGCGAACTTCACTTCCTTACCGAAGACCGGCGTGTAGCCCATCATGTTGGTGCCGACGGTGACCGCCCAGATCGCCAGCTGGTCCCACGGCAGCAGGTAGCCGGTGAAGGCCAGCAGCAGCGTCAGCAGCAGCAGGATGATGCCGACCACCCAGTTGAACTCGCGCGGGGCCTTGTAGGCGCCGTGGTAGAAGACCCGAGCCATGTGCAGGAAGACCGTGAACACCATGGCGTGCGCCGACCACCGGTGCAGGTTGCGCACCAGCTGGCCGAACGTCACCCCGGACGAGAGCGCCTCGATGTCCTGGTAGGCGAGCTCCTGGCCGAAGCCGGCGGACGGCCGGTAGAAGAACATCAGGTAGATGCCGGTGACCGTCAGCAGGATGAACAGGAAGAAGCTCAGGCCGCCGAGGCAGTAGGTGTAGGTCAGCTTGAGGCCGTGGCGCTTCAGCTTCACCGGGTGCAGGTGGTAGAGCACGTTGTTCATCGTCGCGAGTGCACGGTCGCGGGAGGTGTCGCGGTAGCCCGGGCGGTAGATGGAGCCGGGCCGGAAGATCGACTTCCAGACGGCGCCTTCGCGCGGGTCCTTCGGGCGCACCATCTCCTTGACGAGATCGCGCGACTCCTTCAGGCGATTGCCTGCGGGCGGCCGGTCGGCCACGTGCTGCCTCCGATGACGAGTGGGGCGGGGTGCCCCAGCGGGTCGTGTCTACATTGTCCGTCGTCGTGCCGTGCGCGTCGTCCTCAGCCGGCCGCCCGCTTCTTCGGGGCGGCTTCGCCGATCTTGGAGTAGAACAGCGCGTAGGGCGGGCAGCGGTCGACGCAGATCCCGCAGCGGGTGCACTCGTTGTCGTCGATGATGAAGATCGCGCCGGCGCTCTCGGCCAGCGTCTTGACCGACTCGTTGTCCGCGCCCTGCACGATGTCCGGCGACATCATGTAGATGCACTCCCACGGGCAGACGTCCTCGCAGGCGCGGCAGAGGATGCACAGCTCGGGGGCCAGCGCGATGTGCCGCTTGGGCTTGACTCGCTCCTGCAGCCAGTTGGGGTCGACGGTGCCCAGCGTGTAGTCGTCGAAGATCTGGACGCGGTTGTCGGTCATCGGCGCACTCCTTGGCTAGCGGTAGCCGCCCGCGTCGCGCTTCGCCTCGTCGGCGTCCGCGTTGACGGGGTGGAGGCGCTGCCACAGGGAGGCGCCGACGAAGGTGACCGGGACGATCGCGCCGTAGTAGCCGACGACGAGCAGGTCACGGAGCCGAGGACCGAACGCGTTGCCGGTCTGGTTCTCCTTGACCAGCTTCCAGCCGTCCGTCCAGCTGACCAGCGCCGACGGGACCGCGCCGTAGAAGAACCAGAACGCGATCGTCAGGTACAGCGACGCGACCGCGGCGCGGCCCCAGCCGGACCGGCGGGCCGGGCCCCAGATCGCCGCCAGCGCGACCACGAGGACCGTCAGGATGAAGAGATCGATGTACAGATCGTCCATCCCGGTGGCTCCCTTTCTGGCGCTGGCGAGGGCTCGGACGGTGGTGCTGAGGCGGCCGGCGGACCGGTCGCCGGCACCGCCGGAACGGGTTGCTGGTTCGGCAGCGATACTACGTGTGTGCGGTGGCGCCTGCGAATTCCGGCGCGCCCGCACGACAGCCGCCTGCCAGCCGCCCGTCACCGCCCGTTCTGTCCGAGGACCACAGGCCATGCGCACCGCACCGTCCGCCCGCCGGCCCGCCGGGCCGCGCCGTCGCCGTACCGGCTGCGGGTGGGCCGTCGCGGCGTGCGCCGCACTCCTCCTCATCGGGTGTACGGCGGACCGCGGCGGCTTCCTGGGCGACAGCACGGCGGGTGCAGTGATCCCGGCCGGGGACCGGAGGGCGGCGCCGCCGGTGTCCGGGCCGGGGCTGGCCGGCGAGCGGGTCGACCTCGCAGCGCTGCGCGGCCGGCCAGTCGTCGTGAACTTCTGGGCGTCGTGGTGCGGGCCGTGCCAGGCCGAGCAGGACGACCTGGAACGGGCGGCGGCCGCGACCCGTTCCCAGGGCGTGCAGTTCCTGGGCGTCAACATCCGCGACGGCGAGGCGAGCGCCCGCAGCTTCATCGAGGACCACGACGTCAGCTACGCCAGCCTGTTCGACCCGGACATGCGGGCCTCCGTGCAGTTCGGGGTCACCCCGGCGACCGTCCCGTCCACGTTCGTGCTGGACGCGCAGGGCCGGGTCGCCGCGCAGATCGTCGGGCAGCTGCCGTCGGCCGAGGCCCTGGTCGACCTCGTCGGGCAGGTGGCTGCCTCATGACAACGGTGGCGTCGTGAGCGGGCTGCTGCTCGCCGACGTCGGCGAGACCTTCCGCACCATCACCGAGGACGGCGCGCTGGTCGCGGCGATCCCGGTCGCGATGGTGGCCGGCCTGGTGTCGTTCCTGTCGCCGTGCGTGCTGCCGCTGGTCCCGGGCTACCTGTCGTTCGTCACCGGCCTGTCCGGCGCCGAGCTCGCCGGCGAGGTCGACGCGGACGTCGGCTTCCGCCGCGGCCGGGTGCTGGCCGGGAGCCTGCTGTTCGTGCTCGGCTTCGCGGCGGTGTTCGTCAGCTACGGCGCGCTGTTCGGCACCTTCGGCGTCCGCCTCGCGACCAACCTCGACACCGTCACCCGCGTCCTCGGCGTCGTCACGATCGTCATGGGGCTGATCTTCATGGGTGTGCTCGGCTGGCTGCCGGGCGCCAACCGCGACGTGCGCATCCACCGCACGCCGGTGGCCGGGCTGGCCGGCGCCCCTGTGCTGGGCGTGATCTTCGGGCTGGGCTGGACGCCCTGCCTCGGCCCGACGGCAGGTGCAGTCGCGACGCTCGCCGCCTCCAGCGGCGGCGCCGGCCGCGGCGCGCTGCTGGGCATGTTCTACTGCCTCGGGCTCGGCGTGCCGTTCATCCTGGCGGGGCTGGCGTTCCGCCGGGCCGCGTCCGCCTTCGCGGTCGTCAAGCGGCACTACACGCTCGTCACCCGGGTCGGCGGCGGGTTCCTGGTGACTCTCGGGGTGCTCCAGGTCAGCGGGCTGTGGGGCGACTTCCTGCGCTGGCTGACCCCCTACGTGCAGGGTGTGGAGCTCCCGGTCTGATGTCCGAGCCCACGCTCACCGAGCGCGCGGACGCGGCCGACGTCGCGCTCGCGTCCGGCCGGCTGTCGACCGCCGAGTCGGTGCGCGGCGATGTCGACAGCACCGTCGGCGTACGCCCGCCCGGGGTGCCGCTGCTGCGCCGCGGCTGGCGGCAGCTGACCAGCATGAGCACGGCGCTGGTGCTGCTGTTCCTGCTGGCGCTGGCCGCCGTACCGGGCTCGCTGCTGCCGCAGCGCACCGCGCTCAACCCGGTGCCGGTCAGCTCGTACTACGCCGAGCACCCGTCGCTCGCGCCGATCCTCGACCGGATGGGCCTGTTCGACGTCTACAGCTCGCTGTGGTTCTACACGATCTACGGACTGCTGGCGGTCTCCCTCGTCGGCTGCCTGACCCCGCGGCTGCGGCTGCACGCGAAGGCGATGCGCGCCAGGCCGCCGGCGCCGCCGCGCAACCTGTCCCGCCTGCCGGTCAGCACGTCGTTCACCGTCGACGCGCCGCCCACCGAGGTGGCGGCCGCCGCCCACCGGCTGCTGCGCCGCGGCCGCTGGCGCACCGATCGGCGTACGGCGGACGAGGGCGCGTCGGTCGCGGCGGAGAAGGGCTACCTCCGGGAGAGCGGCAACCTGCTGTTCCACGTCGCGCTGCTCGGGCTCCTCGCAGCCGTCGCGTACGGCTCGCTCTACAGCTACCGCGGCCAGTTCTCGGTCATCGAGGGCCGCGGCTTCACCAACGCCGCACCGCTCTACGACATCATGCCGACCGGCGGGCAGCGCCTCAGCGCCGACGACCTCGTGCCGTTCACCATCGCCCTCGACGACTTCCGGGCAAGCTACTTCGACAACGGCCAGCCGACCGACTTCCACGCTCTCGTGCGCTGGGCGCCGCGGGTCGGCGAGCCGGAGCGGACCCGCGACATCCGGGTCAACCACCCGCTCGCCGTCGGCGGCGCGAAGGTCTACCTGATGGGCCACGGCTTCGCGCCGCGGTTCGTCGTCAAGGACAAGGGCGGCAAGGTCGTCTACGACGACTACCGGATCTTCCTGCCGCAGGAAGGCACCAACGAGGTCGGCGTCGGTGTGCTGAAGGTGCCCAACGGCGTGCGCCCGCAGGTCGGCATGGAGGCCGCGATCTTCCCGACGCTGACGATCGACCGCACCGAGGGCTTCTTCTACTCCTCGTCGCCCGAGCCGAAGCGCCCGGGGCTGTCCTACCGGATCTACCAGGGCGACCTGCGGCTCGGCGTCAGCGCGCAGAACGACTTCTCGCTCGACAAGCGCGGTCTGCTACCCGTCAAGGACGGCACGCTGTTGCCGGGCGAGACGGTCACGCTCGACAACGGCACGACGGTGACGTTCGCCGAGCTGCGCGAGTACGCCGTCTTCCAGACCACCCGCGACCCCGGCGCGCGGCCGGCGCTGGTCGCGTCGGTGTGCGCGCTGGCCGGGCTGGTCGCCAGCCTCTTCGTCCGCCGCCGCCGCGTCTGGGTGCGCGCGACCGGGACCGGCGGGGGTACCGTCGTATCCGTCGGTGGCCTCGCCCGGCACGACCCCGACAGCTTCCGACCGGAGTTCGACGACCTCGCCGCCGACCTGCGCCGGGCGCTCGGCGCGGCGGCCGACCGACCGACCGATCCACCGCAGCAGCACCGGACCGAGGAGTAGCAGTGCCCGTCGACCAGGGCCTGGCCGAGCTCAGCGACAACCTGCTGTTCGTCGCGACGCTCTGCTACGTCGTGGCGATGCTCGGGTACGCCGCCGAGTTCGCGTTCGGCCGGCGCGCGCCACGCACCGCGACCGCGCTGCCGCCCATCGCGGGCGGCTCGGTCGACACCCTGCCGGCCGGCGTCGGATCCGGGGAGCTGTCGGGCCGCCGTACCTCAAGGCGGAGCTGGGCGGGCGGCGTCGGCCGCGCGTCGGTCGCCGTCACCGTGCTCGGCTGGGGCCTGCACGTCGGCTCGGTCGTCACCCGCGGGCTCTCGGTCGACCGGGTGCCGTGGGGCAACATGTACGAGTACTCCTCGGTGCTGGCGCTGGCCGCCGTGTCGACGTTCCTCTTCCTGCTGACCCGCCAGCCGATCCGCTACCTCGGCGCACTGGTGATGCTGCCCGTCGTCGTTCAGCTCGGCATCGCGTCGACCGCGCTCTACGCGCCCGCCAAGCCGCTGATCCCGGCGCTCAACTCGTACTGGCTGAAGATCCACACGTCGGCGGCGGTGCTGTCGTCGGGCATCTTCATGTTCGCCTTCGCCGCGACGGTGCTCTACCTGGTCAAGGACCGCTCGGAACGCCGTACCGGTGGCTCGTCGCGCGGCGCGCTCGGTCACCTACCGGCGGCGGCCGCGATCGACCGGGTCGCCTACCGCACGACGGCGTTCGCGTTCCCGATCTGGACGTTCGCCGTGATCGCCGGCGCCATCTGGGCCGGGGAGGCGTGGGGCAAGTACTGGCAGTGGGACCCGAAGGAGACGTGGGCCTTCATCACCTGGGTCGTCTACGCCGGCTACCTGCACGCCCGCGCGACCGCCGGCTGGAAGGGCCGCCGGGCCGCGATCGTCGGCGTCGTCGGCTTCGTCGCGCTGATGTTCTGCTACTACGGCGTCAACATCTGGATTCCCGGCCTGCACTCCTACGCCGACATCTAGCCCCGACCCGCCCGCTTCTCATTCCAACTTCTGTGCCGTTGTGGCGGCGACACGCCGATCGGCCCCGGCGTGTCGCCGACCGATCGGTACAAGAGCCGCGAGCAAGCAGCGGTACGACGGCGGTGAGGCAGTGGTGCTAGGGGGTCGCCGCTGCCGACTGCGCATCGGCTCCGGCGACCGTCTCCCTGTCCCGGCCGTGGTGACCGTGCCAGTCGATGACGAGCAGCGTCGCGTCGTCCGCGAGCGCGTGACCCGTCGCCTCGAGGACGTGGTCGGCGAGCCGCCGGGTCGCCTCCCGCGGGTGCAGCGACCGGGTCTCGTAGATCTCGACGGCCATGTCGATCGCGGCGGCGTTCCGCTCCAGCATGCCGTCGGTGACGATGACGAGGCGGTCACCCGGCTGGAGCTGGACGTCGGTGCTCTCGTACACCCCGTCGGCGAAGATGCCGAACGGCAGGCAGGCCGGCAGATCGACCCTGGTCACCACGCCGCCCCGCGCGAGGAACGGCAGCACGTGGCCGGCGTTCACCAGCTGCAGCAGCCCGGTGCGCAGGTCGAGCCGCCCGAGCAGCCCGGTGGCGAAGGCGTCCGCAGCCAGGGATTGGGCGTGATCGGCCAGGGCGGTGCTCGCGGCGGCTGCCTGCTCCAGCAACGTCGCGCCCTGCCGGCGGGTGTTGCGCAGACTGCCCACGCAGAGCGTCGCCGTCAGCGCGCTGGCGACGCCGTGGCCCATGGCGTCGGTGACCGACAGGTGCAGGACCTCGGGGCTGACGCTGTAGTCGAACGTGTCGCCGCCCACGTTGGCCGCCGGCTCGAGCCACGCCGACAGCGTGAACGCCCCCGCCTCGCAGGTGAACGCCGCCGGCAGGAGCCGGCGCTGGATCTCAGCCGGCAGCGTGAACCGGGTGCTCCGCTGCCCCCACTCGAACAGGTCGGTGTGCCGCCGGTTGGCGATGACGACGAAGCCGAGGACGTGCGCGATCCGGGTGATGTCCTCGATCACCTGCTCGGTCGGCTCGACCGGGACGCACATCTCCAGCAGTCCCAGCGACTCGCCGCGCTCGGTCACCGGCGCGAGCACCGTCCACTGCTCGGGCGCACCGCCCTTGACGACCTGGAGGGTCTGCGTGCGCAGCGCCTCCTCGGCCGGCCCGCCGTCGAACGGGACCAGCTCGGTCGCCTCGTCGTTGTCCCGCCAGTCGTTGCCCTGACCGGGCGGCAGCGTCGCGATTCCCTCGGACATCTTGATCTGCGCCAGGCGGACCAGGCCGCGGCCGGACAGGTCGGCGATGAGGAACGACACGACGCTGGCGTTCAGGGCGGCGCTGAGCTCGCGGGTGACGGCCTCGACGGCCTGCACGGGCGAGGCGTCCTCCGCGGCGTCGAGTACGCGGCTGAGCGCCACGCCGACAGCTCGGGCCGCATCCACCGGGGGAGCATAGGCGCCAGCCGGACCTGCCCGACCCGGCAGACGTGGATTCGGCGGGCGCCCGGCCGCGCGGGGATACTCGCACCCATGGCGTACGCCGACCTCCGCAGCTTCCTGCGCGACCTCGACTCCCACGGTGAGCTGCGCCATGTGCGCGCGCCGGTCGACCCCTACCTCGAGGTGACCGAGATCGTCGGTCGGGTGGTCAAGGACCAGGGGCCGGCGCTGGTCTTCGACAACCCGGTCGGGTCGTCGTACCCGATCGTCATCAACGTGTTCGGCACGATGCGCCGGATGGCGATGGCGCTCGGCGTCGAGTCGCTCGACGAGATCGGCGACCGGATCGGCGAGCTGATCAAGCCGGAGCTGCCGCAGGGGTTCGGCGGCATCAAGGACGCGCTCGGCAAGGTCGCGTCGCTGCGCGGCGTGCCGCCGAAGAAGGTCAAGACCGCGCCGTGCCAGGAGGTCGTCAAGCGCGGCGACCAGGTCGACCTGTTCGAGTGGCCGGCGCTGACGACATGGCCGGAGGACGGCGGGGCGTTCATGAACCTCGGCCTCACGCACACCCGCCACCCGGTCGAGGGCACGCGCAACGTCGGCATGTACCGGCTGCAGCGGCACTCGCGCAACACGCTCGGCATGCACTGGCAGATCCACAAGGACTCGACCGCCCATCACGCCGTCGCCGAGCGGCTGGGCCAGCGGCTGCCGATTGCGATCGCGTTCGGCTGCGACCCGGCGATCACCTACGCGTCGAGTGCCCCGCTGCCCGGGATCGACGAGTACCTCTTCGCCGGGTTCCTGCGCCGCGACCGGGTCGAGCTGGTCGACTGCCTGACGGTGCCGCTCCAGGTGCCGGCGACGGCGGAGATCGTCCTCGAGGGCTGGCTCGAGCCGGGCGAGCGGCTGCCCGAGGGGCCGTTCGGCGACCACACCGGGTTCTACACGCCGGTCGAGGACTTCCCGGTGCTGCACGTGGAGACCGTCACGCACCGCCGCGACCCGCTCTACCAGACGATCATCGTCGGCCGGCCGCCGCAGGAGGACGGCCCGCTGGGCAAGGCGACCGAGCGGATCTTCCTGCCACTGATCAAGATGACGCTGCCCGAGCTGGTCGACTACGACCTGCCGGTCGAGGGCGTCTTCCACAACTGCGCGATCGTCTCGATCGACAAGCGCTACCCCAAGCACGCGCAGAAGGTGATGAACGCGATCTGGGGCGCCGGCCTGCTGTCGCTCACCAAGCTGATCGTCGTCGTCGACGCCGACTGCGACGTGCACGACTACTCCGAGGTCGCCTGGCGGGCGTTCGGCAACGTCGACTACGCGCACGACCTGCTGACGTCGGTCGGCCCCGTCGACCACCTGGACCACTCGGCGTACAACCAGTTCTGGGGCGGCAAGGCCGGCATCGACGCGACCCGCAAGCTGCCGACCGAGGGCTACACCCGCGGCTGGCCGAGCGAGCTGGTGATGGACCCGGAGGTCGTCGAGCGCGTGACGAAGCGCTGGCAGGAGCTCGGGCTGTGAGCTGGCCGCGCATCGACGGGCTGCGCGTGATGGAGATCGGCACCCCGGGTGAGATGCGGCAGCGGCTGAACGGGCTGATCCTCGAGGGTCGCAAGAAGGGCACCGCGGGACTGCTGTCGGACTACGCCGCCGAGGGCGAGGAGATCGAGCAGGTCGGCGAGCGGATGCCGCTGGTCGACGACGACGGCCGGCCGGTCGCGATGCTCGTCATCACCAAGGTGGAGACGCACCGCTTCATCGACGTGCCGTGGTCGTTCGCAGCGTCGGAGGGCGAGGGCGACGAGTCGATCGAGGAGTGGCGAGACGGGCACCGCCGCTACTTCGAGGGCGTCGGCACACCGGTCGACGACGACTCGCTGATCACCTGCATCAACTTCGAGCGCGACGAGACGACCGCGTGACGACGCCGGCCGCCACTCGCGTCGCCCAGCCGGTCGCCCGGCGCGGCGGCGTCAAGGGGTTCCTCCGGCTCGTCATGATCGAGCACTCGGTCTTCGCGCTGCCGTTCGCCTACATCGCGGCGCTGACGGCGATGCACTCGCTGGGCGACCGGGGCGTGCGGTGGCTCGACCTGCTGTGGATCACCGTCGCGATGGTCGGCGCACGGACGTTCGCGATGGCCGCCAACCGGGTCATCGACCGCGAGCTCGACGCCCGCAACCCGCGCACCGCGCAGCGCGAGCTGGTCACCGGCGCGCTGCCGGTGCGCACGGCGTACGCCGGCATGGCGGTCGCGCTCGTGGTGTTCCTCGGCGCCGCCGCGGCACTCGGCCGGCTGCCGCTGCTGCTGGCACCACTGGCCGTCGTACCGCTGGTCGTCTACCCGTACGGCAAGCGCTTCACCTGGGGCTGCCACTTCATCCTGGGATTCGCCCAGATGATCGCGCCGATCGGCGCGTGGATCGGCGTGACCGACGAGTGGTCGTGGGACGCCGTGCTGCTCGGCGCCGCGATGGGGCTGTGGATCGCGGGCTTCGACGTCATCTACGCCTGCCAGGACCACGAGCACGACCGCGCCGAGGGCGTGCACTCGCTGCCCGCCCGTTTCGGGATCCGCGCCGCGTTGCACGTCTCGACCGCCGTCCACCTGGTCGCGCTGGGGTTCTTCGTCTGGTTCGGCGTCGCAGCCGGCTTCGGTCCGTGGTGGTGGGCCGGCGTCGCGCTGACGGCGGCGGCGCTCGGCTACGAGCACGCGATCGTACGGCCGCACGACCTGTCGCGGGTCAACCGCGCGTTCTTCACGGTCAACGGCTTCATCGGCATCGGGCTCTTCGTCCTCGCGCTCATCGACCTCGTCGACCGCGGGCTCCGGCCGTGACGGACAAGCTCCCGGTCCGGATGCTGCACGACCGCGTGCTGGTCTCTATCGACGACGACGACGAGGGCGAACGCCGGTCGAGCTCCGGCCTCGTCATCCCGGCCACGGCCAACATGGGCAAGCGGCTGGCGTGGGCGCGGGTCGTGTCGACCGGCGGCAACGTACGGACGGTCCAGGTCGGCGACCGCGTCCTGTACGACCCCGAGGACCGAGCCGAGGTCGAGCTGCACGCGGTCATGTACGTCCTGCTGCGCGAGCGCGACATCCACGCGGTCGCCAGCGAGCGACTCGAGGACGCCGGCACCGGGCTCTACCTGTAAGTCGTCGCGCACCTGCGCGCTGTGGCGCCGGGCCACCCCAGGTGCGAGGGTTGATCACATGCAGCGCGTTCCGTACGTCGTCGGGGTGTCAGGGGCGAGCGGTACGCCGTACGCGCGGTCTGTCATCAGCGCCCTGCTCGACGCCGGCGAGGCTGTCGACCTCGTGGTGAGCCGGGCCGCTCGGCTGACGATCCTGGACGAGACCGGGATCAGCTGGCGCGACGGGCACTGGAAGGACGACCTGGCCGCGTGGCTCCGCGCCGACGTCACCGGTGACGTGCAGCACTGGCCGGCCGGGGATCTGGCCGCCGGCCCGAGCAGCGGGAGCTACCGCACCAGGGGGATGGCCGTGGTGCCGGCGAGCACCGCCGCCGTCGCGGGGATCAGCCTCGGGCTGAGCAAGGACCTGCTGCAGCGGGCCGCCGACGTGACGCTGAAGGAGCGCCGGACGCTCGTCGTCGTACCGCGCGAGACGCCGCTGAGCCGGGGACACCTGGTGCAGCTGCTCGCGCTGCACGACGCCGGCGCGGTGGTGCTGCCGGCCAGCCCGGCGTTCTACGCCGGGGCGACCGACCTGCAGCAGCTGGTCGACTTCGTCGCCGGCCGTGTGCTCGACGCGCTCGGCGTCGAGCACACCCTCTACCGGCGCTGGACTGGCCGGCTGGGCGCCGCGCGGGACGGCGCCGCGGGCCGCGACTAGCTCAGCCGGTCCGGTGGTGCAGCTGCTCGTCGCCGTACCCGCTGTCGCCGCGCAGCAGCGACCGGACGTCCGACTCGCGGAACCTGCGGTGTCCGCCCGGCGTCCGCACGCTCGGGATGCGGCCGGCGATCGCCCACCGGCTGACGGTCTTGGGGTCGACCCGGAAGAGCGTCGCCACCTCGCCCGGTGTCATCAAGCGGTCCCGCTGCTCCATGGTGTGTCCTCCATTTTAGGCTCCGTTGACAGGACAACGACGCCTCCGGCGAAAGGTGAC
>DASQMY010000391.1:0-15736 GCA_035645255.1 Mycobacteriales bacterium | reverse complement strand
GTCGACCCGACGCGTGACCCGCGGTGAACCTCGTCAACCTCGAGGCCGTCACCAAGTCCTACGGCACCACGACGCTCCTCGACCGGGTCTCGCTCGGCGTCCGGGCCGACGAGCGGATCGGCGTGGTCGGGCGCAACGGCGGCGGCAAGAGCACCCTGGTCCGCGTGCTGACCGCGGCCGAGGAGCCGGACCACGGACGGGTCACCCACCGCGGCGAGCTGCGCGTCGGCGTACTCGGGCAGAACGTCGACCTGCCGCCGGGCGCGACCGTGCGCGACGTCGTGGTCGGCGACCGCGCCGAGCACGACTGGGCCAGGGACCGCCGGGTCCGCGACGTGCTCACCGGCCTGCTCGTCAACGACCTGGACGCTGCGGTCGACGGGCTGTCCGGCGGCGAGCGGCGCCGCGTCGCGCTCGCCGCGCTGCTCATCCACGAGCACGACCTGCTGGTGCTCGACGAGCCGACCAACCACCTCGACATCGAGGCGGTCGACTGGCTGGCGCGGCACCTCGTGCAGTGGCGCGGAGCGCTGCTCGTCGTGACGCACGACCGGTGGTTCCTCGACACCGTCTGCACGGCGACGTGGGAGGTCGGCGACGGCCGGGTGCACCAGTACGACGGCGGCTACTCCGTCTACGTCCTCGCGCGCGCCGAGCGCGAGCGGCTCGCGCAGACCTCCGAGGCGCGGCGCCAGAACCTGCTGCGCAAGGAGCTCGCCTGGCTGCGGCGCGGCCCGCCGGCGCGCACCAGCAAGCCGCAGTTTCGCATCGACGCGGCCAACGCGCTGATCGCGGACGAGCCGCCCGCGCGCGACCGGCTCAAGCTGGTCGAGTTCGCCACCACCCGGCTCGGCAAGACGGTGGTCGACCTTCAGGACGTCACGGTCCGGTACGGCGACCGTGCGGTGATCGCCGACGTGACGTTCCAGCTCGGTCCGGGCGACCGGTTCGGCATCCTGGGCCCCAACGGCGCCGGGAAGTCCACCCTCGTGAAGCTGTTCGCCGGCACGCTGCAGCCCACGTCGGGAACGGTCAAGCACGGCAAGACGGTGCGCGTCGCGACGCTGGAGCAGGAGCCCGCCCCGGTCGACGAGGACCAGCGGGTGCTTGAGGCGGTGGAGGAGATCGCGCAGAGCATCGACGTCCCCGGCGGCCGCTCCTACACCGCCGGGCAGCTGCTCGAGCGGTTCCTGTTCGCGTCCTCGCGCCAGTGGGCGCGGGTCGGCGACCTCTCCGGCGGCGAGCGGCGTCGGCTGCAGGTGCTGCGGCTGCTGATGGCCGAGCCCAACCTGCTGCTGCTCGACGAGCCCACCAACGATCTCGACATCGAGACCCTCACCGCGCTCGAGGACCACCTCGACGGCTGGCCCGGCACGCTCGTCGTCGTCAGCCACGACCGGTACTTCCTGGAGCGGACATGCGACCGCACGTTCACCGTGGCGGGTGGCCGCCTCCGCGACCTGCCAGGCGGCGTCGAGCAGTACGTCGCCGAGCGGGTCGACCGGGGTCCCACACCGGTCTCGACCAGCAGCGCGGCGCGCCCCGGGGCGCCGGCCGGCACCGGTGACACCCGGGCCGCCCGCAAGGAGCTCACCCGCCTGGAGCGGGTCATCGCCAAGATCGACCAGCGGGAGGCGCGACTGCACGCGGAGATGGCCGCGCAGGCGAGCGACTACGCCGCCGTACAGCGGCTCGACGACGAGCTGCGCGCGGTGCAACGCGAGCGGAGCAAGGCCGAGGACGACTGGCTCGCCCTCGCCGACGCGGTGGACGGGTGACCGCGCCGGCCACTGTTGGGGTCGCCCGGTGTCCGACAAGTACCAGCTGCGCTGCGGACCCGGAGCGGCCGGTGCTGCACGAGGTCATCGGCGGAGACCACTGGACCGACGAGGATCACCAGGCCTACCTGGTCGATCTCCGCGAGCTCCTGAAGACCGCCGCCGCGGACGGCTTCGACGTGCTGTCCGACTCGCGGGACGAGCGGATCCAGGAGAGCGGCTCGAGCGACCACGAGTCGTACACGATTCTCGCCGACGCCGGCGCACGCCGGTGCGTCCAGGTCGTGTCGCCGGCGGTGCTGGCGATGCAGACGGGGCGGATGGTCCGCGAGTCCGGGGCCGGCGACCGGCTCGCGGTCATGTGGTTCACGACCATGGGAGAGGCCGAGCAGGCGCTGCGCTAGCGCTCAGGCGGCCGACGAGCCGGCGAGCTGCCGCTCGGCCAGCCGCTGGGTGATCGAGTCGGCCTCGACCGGGCGGCTGAACAGGAAGCCCTGCCCGTAGTCGCAGCCGAGCTCCACGAGCGCGGCCCGCTGCTCCTCGGTCTCGATGCCTTCGGCGACGGTCCGCAGGTGCAGCGTCTGGGCGAGCCGCAGGACCGCTCGCGCCACGGCGGAGGCCTCGGCGCCCTGGTGGATCCCGTCCACGAAGGACTTGTCGATCTTGAGGATGTCGACGGGGAACTGCCGCAGGTAGCTCAGCGACGAGTAGCCGGTCCCGAAGTCGTCGATAGCCAGCTTCACCCCCAGCTCGCGCAGCGCGCGGAGGGTCTCCAGGTTGGCCGCGCACTCCTCCATGAGGACGCTCTCGGTCATCTCCAGCACGAGGTCGCCGGCCCGGGTACCGGTCGCCGCCATCGCCTTCCGAACGGTGTCGGCCAGCCGCGGCGCCTTGAGCTGCACGCCGCTGATGTTGATCGCGACGTACATGTCCTCGTCGGTGTCCATCAGGTCGCGCCAGCGCGCGGCCTGGGCGCACGCCGTACCGAGAACCCACTCACCGATCTCGAGGATCAGCCCGCTCTCCTCGGCCAGCGCGATGAAGTCCAGCGGCGGCACGAGGCCCCGCTCCGGGTGGTTCCAGCGCACCAGTGCCTCCACCCCGACCATCCGACCGGTGCCGACGTCGACGATCGGCTGGTAGTGCAGGACGAGCTGGTCGTCCGGTACGGCGTGCCGCAGGTCCGCCTCGAGCTCGAGCCGGCGGGTGGCGGACTCGTGCATCGCCGGGCGGAACTCGGCGTAGGGCGTGTTGCGGTCGGCCTTCGCGACGTACATCGCGAGGTCGGCGTTGCGCAGCAGCTCCTCGCCGGTGTCGTGCCCGGTCGAGTGCACGATGCCGATGCTGACCCGGACCGTGACCTCGCGGCTGCCGACGAGGAACGGCTCGTGGAACGCCGCCGTCAGCCGCTCCGCCGCGTCGACCGCAGCCGCCGGGTCGGCGATCTCCTCGAGCAGTACGCCGAACTCGTCGCCCCCGAGCCGGGCGACGGTGTCACCGGGGCGGACGAAGCTGAGGAGCCGTTCGGCGACGCCGGCCAGGAGCTCGTCGCCGCTGGTGTGCCCCAGCGTGTCGTTGACGGCCTTGAAGCCGTCGAGGTCGAGCAGCATCACCGCGAGCGGCTCCATCGCCCGGCTGCGCACGAGCGCATGCTCCAGCCGGTCGCCGAACAGCGTGCGGTTGGGCAGCTGCGTCAACGCGTCGTGGAACGCCTGGTGCGCGAGGTCGCGCTCGAGCTTCCAGCGGGCGCTGACGTCGCGGGTGTTGAGGACGACACCGCCGACCGCGGGGTTGTCGAGCAGGTTGGTGAACGTCGTCTCGATCCGCGTCACGCTGCTGCTCTGGTACTCGTACTCGTACTGGAGCTGGAACTCGGCGGTGACCGGTTGCCCGGGCCGCGCGACCGCCTCGTCGAACATCAGGCCGAACCGGACGGCCTCGACGTGCTCCCCCCAGAGGTCGAACAGGTTGGTGCCGAGCAGCCCGTCCGCGGCGACGCCTGCGTAGAGCGCAACGGCGGGTGACGCGTAGAGGAACTCGCCGTCCGCGTCGACGATGCAGACCGCGTCCGCCGAGTGCATGACGACCGACCGGAATCGCTGCTCGCTGCGCTGCAGCTCAGCGGTGCGGCTCGCGACGCGCTCCTCGAGGTCGCGGCGGAGCTGGTTGTTGTCACTGAGCACGACGACCTGCCGCGCGAGCATCACAACCATGATCGCGACGCCGAGCCAGCTGACGACGCTGTCGAGCGAGCCGTTGCGCACCACTTGCCACATCGCGGCGAGCAGGCCGAGTGCGAGCGGGAAGTGCGGCCAGCTCATGGCGAGGAAGGTCTCGGTGTGCGGCTCGACGACGACGTCGTCCGCGCGGGCCGGTGACGTTGCCGCCCCCGCCAGCAGGCCGAACGCGGCGGTGTAACTGAGCGTCGTGGGGTGTGCGAACGTCCACCCGGTGCTCTGGCTGATCAGTGCGAAGGCAACGTCGCCCGTGGTGTACACCAGGACGCCCGCCGCGAGAACGACGAGCCGCCCGCGCAGGTGCCCGTAGCTCGAGACGACGAACACGGCGACGGCGCACGCCACCAGGTCCGCCGTCGGGTACATCACGGCGACGACGCGCTCGAGGACATCGCCGGTCGCGTCCTGGTAGACACGGGCGAGCACGACGATCCAGCCGACGACGAGCAGCGAGGCGGCGGCGACGAGTCCGTCGAGCAGTGCTCGCAGTCGCCGAACCGTCCGCCCGCACGCCGGGTGGGCGAGGAAGCCTGCGACGTTCAGGACCGGGAACGCGATGAAGAACACGTCGGGCCAGGAGCCGTACGGCAGCTCGCCGTCGTGCTGGAACGCATGGATGCCCCAGGCGATGGTGCCGATCAGCCAGCAGGTGCACGCGGCGCCGAACAGCACCCAGGTACGCCGCCACGCCGGCTGCCTGCGCGCGGCCGTGAAGCAGGCGACGGCGGCGAGCGCCGCGCTGACGGCGTGCACCACCGTGACCGCGTCGGTGAGTGGCGACGTAGCGCTTGGGCCGGCCAGCGAGACAAGCAGGACGAGCGCAGCGAGCACGGCGAAGCCGGCTGCTGTGACAGCCCTCGGCCGCTCGTGGCGCACGCTGGTCTCCTCCGCCGCTGGATGGGTGGTGTCGGCATATCGGCAGCAGACGGGCGGCCGCAAGCGGTTCCAGACGGGAGTGGTGCTCGGTCAGCGCCGCGACCACTGACCGATCACGCTGCCAGTCAGACCGCTGCTGAGCCCGGAGGAGCCAACCGGATCGGTGCTCGCAATTCGCTAGCGGCGTCCTTACGACTTCAGGGTCGGCTTGGCCTCGAGGTGGGACAGGCCGTTCCAGCACAGGTTGACCAGGTGCGCGACGACCTCGTCGCGCGACGGCTTGCGGGCGTCGACCCACCACTGGCCGGTGAGCGCGACCATGCCGACGAGCGCCTGGGAGTAGAGCGGCGCGAGCTTGGTGTCGTAGCCGCGGCTCTTGAACTCGCCGGCCAGGATGTGCTCGACCTGGCTGGCGATGTCGCCGATCAGCGACGCGAAGGTGCCGGACGACGACGCGACGGGGGAGTCGCGGACGAGGATGCGGAACCCCTCGGTGTCGTTCTCGATGTAGTCGATGAGCGCGCCGGCGGCCTGCTCGAGCAGCTCGCGCGGGTGGCCGCCGGACAGTGCACTGGTGAACCGGTCGAGCAGCCGCTTCATCTCACGGTCGACGACGACGGCGTAGAGGCCCTCCTTGCCGCCGAAGTGCTCGTAGACGACCGGCTTGGAGACCTTCGCGCGGTGGGCGATCTCCTCGATGCTGGTGGCCTCGAACCCGCGCTCGGCGAACAGCGCGCGGCCGATGTCCAACAGCTGCTCGCGGCGTTGTTGCCCCGTCATGCGCACGCGCGGCAGGTCCGTACTGATCAGGCCCGCTTCGTGGCGAGCCGCTGGTGGTTGGGCCAGCGCACGTCGTACGCCCAGCCGAGCTGCTCGTACCAGCGGATCACCCGCGCGCTCGGGTCGAGCTGGCCGCGGTCGACGCCGTGCCGTGCGCAGGTCGGGTCGGCGTGGTGCAGGTTGTGCCACGACTCGCCGAAGCTCAGGACGGCCAGCGGCCAGAAGTTCGTGCTCTTGTCACGGCTCTTGAAAGGGCGCTCGCCGAACGTGTGGCAGATCGAGTTGATGCTCCACGTGACGTGGTGCAGCAGGCCGACCCGGATGATCGAGCCCCAGAAGAACGCCGTCAGTGCGCCCTGCCAGCTCCAGGTCACCAGTCCGCCGATGACGAGCGGCGCGCCGAGCGAGATCGCGACCCAGAGCGGGAACAGCTTGTCGATCTTGCGGATGTCCTTGTCGGCGAGCAGGTCGGGGGAGTACTTGACCTGCGAGGACTGCGAGGTCTCGAACAGCCAGCCGACGTGCGCGTAGAACAGGCCCTTGAGCAGGTTCCAGACGCCGGGGCCGAACCGGTGCGGAGAGTGCGGGTCGCCGTCCCGGTCGCTGAACGCGTGGTGCTTGCGGTGGTCGGACACCCAGCGGATCACCGGGCCCTCGATCGCGAGCGACCCCATGATCGCCAGCGCGATGCGCAGGCCGCGCTTGGCCTTGAACGAGCCGTGCGTGAAGTAGCGGTGGAACCCGACGGTGATGCCCAGGCCGGCCACGACGTAGAAGAACAGCGCTATGAGCACGTCGGTCCAGCCGATCCCGTGTCCCCACAGCAGCGGGACCGCGCCGAAGACCGCGATCAGCGGGACGGCGATGAACGCGAACAGCGCCACCTGCTCGGCCCGCGCCTGCCGCTCGCTGCCGAGCAGCACCGTCTCGTCCTGGGTGGGCTGGTCGATCACCGTCATCGGGTACGTCCTCTGCAGCGGGGGGGGGTCGATGGCTACGCTACCGTAACCTACTGAACCGTAGGTTTGTACCCGCCCTCGGGACGGCTCACACCTTCGGGCGGTGGCGTCGGTACGATGCACGTCCGACCATTGGGGGATGGTGTAACGGCAGCACTGCGGCCTTTGGAGCCGTTTGTCCAGGTTCGAATCCTGGTCCCCCAGCTCTATCGGCGCCACTCGACGGGAGTTCAGCGTGACCAAGCCGTCCGCCGTGGTGATCCTCGCGGCGGGCCAGGGCACCCGGATGCGCTCCGCGACGGCGAAGGTGCTGCACTCCGTCTGCGGCCGCACGCTCCTCGGGCACCTGCTCGGCGCGACCGCCGGGCTGGGGGCGGACCGGACGCTGGTCGTCGTCGGTCACGAGCGGGAGGCGGTGACCGCCGAGGCCGGCCGGACGGCGCCCGAGGCGACCTGCGTCGTCCAGGAGCAGCAGCGGGGCACCGGCGACGCGGTACGGCGCGCGCTGGCGGCCGCGCCGGACCTGGCCGGCACCGTCGTCGTCGTACCGGGTGACACGCCGCTGCTGACCACCCAGTCGCTGCAGATCCTCGTCACCGCGCACGCCGAGCGCGGCGCGGCTGCGACGCTGCTCACCGCTCGGGTCCCCGATCCGACGGGCTACGGCCGGGTGCTGCGCGACGAGCCCGGCGACGTAGTGCGGGTCGTGGAGCACAAGGACGCGTCGCCGGACCAGCTCGCCGTCGACGAGGTCAACACCTCGATCTACGCGTTCGACGCGGCCCTGCTCCGCGCCGCACTCGACCGGCTCACGACCGACAACGCGCAGGGCGAGGAGTACCTCACCGACGTCGTCGGCCTGCTCGTCGGTGACGGTCGCCCCGTCGGCGCCGTCACGGTGGCCGACTGGCGGGACGTCGGCGGCGTCAACGACCGCGCCCAGCTCGCCGAGGCCGGTGCCCGCCTGCGGGACCGCGTCATCCTCGAGGCGATGCTGGCCGGCGTCACGGTCGTCGACCCGGCCACGACGTGGATGGACGTCGACGTCGTGGTGGAGCCGGAGGCGCTGATCGAGCCGTTCACGCTGCTGCACGGCCGCACGGTCGTCGAGGCCGGCGCGGTGGTCGGGCCAGGCTCGCGGCTGACCGACACCGTCGTGCGGGCCGGCGCGTCGGTCGTCTCGTCCACCTGCGTCGGCGCGGAGATCGGCCCGCGCGCGACCGTCGGCCCCTACACCTACCTGAGGCCGGGCACCCGGCTGGGCGAGGGTGCCAAGGCCGGCGGCTTCGTCGAGATGAAGAACGCCGACATCGGCGACGGGGCCAAGGTGCCCCACCTGTCGTACGTCGGCGATGCGGTCATCGGCGCCCGCAGCAACCTCGGTGCCGGCACGATCACCTGCAACTACGACGGGCAGCACAAGCACGGTACGACGGTCGGCGAGGACGCCTTCGTCGGCAGCGACACGATGCTCGTCGCGCCGGTGACCGTCGGCGACGGCGCGTTCACCGCCGCCGGCTCGGCGATCACCAAGGACGTCCCGGACGGTGCGCTCGGCGTCGGCCGGGCGCAGCAGCGCAACATCGAGGGCTGGGCCGAACGCCGGCGCGGCGGTACACAATCAGTTGCAGAGCCACCCGACGAAGGGGCCCCCCAGTGAGCGGCCAGGTCATCGCCAGTCTGAAGACCCTGATGATCTTCTCGGGGCGGGCGTATCCGGAGCTCGCCGACGAGATCGCCAAGGAGCTCGACACCGGGCTCGGCGAGGTGTCGCTCGGCGACTTCGCCAACGGCGAGATCTTCTGCCGGTTCGAGGAGTCGGTGCGCGGTTCGGACGCCTTCGTGATCCAGAGCCACACGTCGCCGATCAACGACTGGCTGATGGAGCAGCTGATCATGGTCGACGCGCTGCGGCGGGCGTCCGCGAAGCGCATCACCGTGGTGGCGCCGTTCTACCCCTACGCCCGTCAGGACAAGAAGACGCTCGCCCGCGAGCCGATCACGGCGCGTCTCGTGGCGGACCTCTACCGCGCCGCCGGCGCCAACCGGATCATCTCGGTGGACCTGCACACCGCCCAGATCCAGGGGTTCATGGACGCGCCGCTCGACCACCTGACCGCGCTGCCGCTGCTCGCCGACTACATCGCGGGCCGGGTCGACACCGAGCGGCTGACGATCGTGTCGCCGGACTCCGGGCGGGTGCGGACGGCGGAGAAGTTCGCCGACCGGCTCGGCTCCCCGATCGCGTTCATCCACAAGCGGCGTGACCCGCGCGTCGTCAACGAGGCCAAGGTGCACGAGGTCGTCGGTGAGGTCGCCGGCCGGGTCTGCGTGATCGTCGACGACATGATCGACACGGCCGGCACGATCACCAAGGCCGCCGACGCGCTGTTCGACAAGGGCGCCACCGAGGTCCTCGTCGGCGCCACCCACGGCATCTTCAGCGAGCCGGCGATCGACCGCCTGAAGAACTCGCCCGTGTCCGAGGTCATCGTCACCAACACCCTCCCGCAGCCGGCCGAGCGGCGGATCGACAAGCTCACGGTGCTCTCGATCGCGCCGATCATCGGCTCGGCGATCAAGGCGGTCTTCGACGACGCCTCCGTGTCGGGCCTCTTCGACGGACAGAACTAGCGCGTCGCCGTACGAGCCGCGGTTTCCGCATCGGCGCTGGTGACGGCTAGACTCCCGCTCTTGGTGGCGCGCAAAGCCTGCCGGCGCGAGCCGGCGACGCCTCGAGGTGCTGACGTCGAGGTGTCCCGCCCACCCACCAGACATGCACACGCCGTATAGGAGCACCTGTGTCCGAGGTCCGTATCCCCGCCGAGCAGCGCACGAAGTTCGGCAAGGGCGGCGCGCGCCGCACCCGCCGCGAAGGCAAGGTGCCCGCTGTGCTGTACGGCCACGGGACCGACGTACGCCACATCTCGCTGCCCGCCCGCGAGCTGATGCACGCGTTCAAGCACGAGGGCGCCAACGTGCTGCTCAGCCTCGACATCGAGGGGGGCGGCACCGAGCTGGCGCTGCCGCGACAGATCCAGCGCGACCCGCTGCGCGGCGACCTGACCCACGTCGACCTGCTCGTCGTCAAGCGCGGCGAGAAGGTCTCGATCGACGTGCCGATCCACACGGTCGGCATCCTCACCACCGACGGCCTGCTCGACTTCTCGATCCAGACGCTGAACGTCGAGGCCGAGGCGACGCACCTGCCGACCGGCTTCGAGGTGGACCTCTCCAAGCTCAAGGTGGGCCAGAGCGTCCACGCGCGCGACATCAAGCTCCCCGAGGGCGTCACGCTGCTCGTCGACCCGGACACCGTCATGCTGCACGTCACTGCCGCCCCGTCGGTCGAGCAGGTCGAGGCGGAGCTGGCCGAGGCCGAGGCCGACCTCGGTGCCGGTGCCGCCGGTGCCGCGGCGCTCGCCGCCGAGGCTGCGGAGGAGGCCGGGGAGACCGCCGACACGGCCACCTCCGACGACAACGACGGCGACGGCGCGGCGGAAGACGGCGACTCCAAGGACGCCGGCTCCAAGGACAAGGGCGAATAGGCCGCCGGGTAGCGATGACCGACGCGCCCTTCCTGGTGGTAGGGCTCGGCAACCCCGGACCCGCCTATGCCGGCAACCGGCACAACGTCGGGTTCATGGTGCTCGACCTGCTGGCCGAGCGGGCCGGCAGCCGGTTCAAGGCACACAAGGGCCGGGCTGACCTGATCGAGGCGAGGGTGTCCGGCAAGCGCGTGCTGCTGGCCAAGCCGAAGTGCTACATGAACCTCTCCGGCGGCCCGGTCGCGTCGCTGCGTGACTTCTTCAAGGTCCCGGCCGATCACATCGTGGTCGTGCACGACGAGCTCGACATCCCCTACGGGACGATCCGGCTCAAGCTCGGCGGCGGCGACAACGGCCACAACGGGCTGAAGTCGGTCACCCAGTCGATCGGGACGCGCGACTACCTGCGCACCCGCTTCGGGATCGGCCGGCCACCGGGCCGCCAGGACCCTGCCGACTTCGTGCTGTCCGACTTCTCCTCGGTGCAGCGCAAGGAGCTGCCGTTCCACGTCGACCGGACGGCGGACGCTGTCGAGGCGCTGGTCCGCGACGGCCTCGACCTCGCCCAGAACACCTTTCACGGGACAATGCCTGCCTGATGTCTCTCACCGGACTGCTCGAAGTCGTCGCCGCCGACGCCGCGATCTCCGCGGCGGTCGGCGCTCCAGGCCGCTCCGAGCTGGACCTGACCGCACCCGCGCCGCTACGGCCGTTCGTGGTCGCCGCGCTGGCCGACGGCATGCAGCGGCCGATCCTGACGGTGACGGCGACCGGCCGGGAGGCCGAGGACCTGGCGGCCGCGCTGCGCAGCCTGCTGCCACCCGACTCCGTCGTCGAGTTCCCGTCGTGGGAGACGCTCCCGCACGAGCGGCTGAGCCCCCGCGCCGACACCGTCGGCCGGCGGGTCGGCGTGCTGCGCCGGCTCGCGCACGCCGGCGACCAGGAGCCGATCCGGGTGGTCGTCGCGCCGGTGCGCTCGCTCCTGCAGCCGATGGTCGCGTGTCTCGGCGACCTCGAGCCGATCCAGGTGAAGGCCGGTGACACGCACGAGCTCGACGGCCTGGTGGAGCAGCTGGTCGCCTACGCCTACTCCCGGGTCGACCTCGTCGAGAAGCGTGGCGAGTTCGCGGTGCGCGGCGGCATCCTCGACGTCTTCGCGCCGACCGACGAGCACCCCGTGCGGATCGAGTTCTGGGGCGACGAGGTCGAGGAGATCCGCGAGTTCGCCGCGGGATCGCAGCGCTCGCTCGGCCCGGCGGAGCACGGGCTGTGGGCGCCGCCGTGCCGCGAGCTGCTGCTGACCGACGACGTCCGGGCCAAGGCGAAGGCGCTCGCCGAGTCGCACCCCGAGCTGGTCGACATCCTCGACAAGATCGCCGACGGCACTCCGGTCGACGGCATGGAGGCGTTCGCGCCGGTGCTCGTGGAGCGGCTGAGCCTGCTGGTCGAGGAGCTGCCCGCCGGCACGCACGTCGTCGTCTGCGACCCGGAGCGGGTCCGAACCCGGGCGCACGAGCTGGTCCGGACCAGCCAGGAGTTCCTCGACGCCAGCTGGTCCACGGCGGCGCTCGGCGGCCGCGCGCCGATCGACCTCGGGCCGGCGGCGTACCGGACGGTCGAGGACGTGCGGGACAGCGCGAGTGCCGCCGGCCTGCCGTGGTGGAGCGTCTCACCCTTCGCGGCCGACGAGGAGCAGGAGTACGACGACCGCACGGTCGTCGAGGCCGCGGCGGTCGAGGGCTACCGCGGTGACATGGCCAGGGTCCTCGAGGACATCCGGCGTTGGGCGCGCGACGAGTGGCGCGTCGTGCTCGTGACGGAGGGGCACGGACCGGCCGAGCGGCTGCACGAGGTGCTGCAGCAGGCCGACATCGGGTCCCGCCTGGCGTTCGACGTCACCACCCCGCCGGAGCCGGCCGTCGTGCTGATCACCTGTGGCTCGCTCGACCGCGGCTTCACCAGCGACCACCTCAGGCTGGCGGTGCTGACCGAGACCGACCTCGCCGGTCAGCGCAGCTCGACCAAGGACATGCGCCGGCTGCCGAGCCGCCGGCGCAAGACGCTCGACGTCGAGGCGCTCAAGCCGGGCGACTACGTCGTCCACGAGGCGCACGGCGTCGGGCGCTACGTCGAGATGGTCAAGCGGACGATCAACGGCGCGGAGCGCGAGTACCTGATCCTCGAGTACTCCAAGGGCGACCGGCTCTTCATGCCGACCGACCAGCTGGAGCAGGTGACGCGCTACGTCGGCGGTGAAGCGCCCAGCCTGCACCGGCTCGGCGGCGCGGACTGGCAGAAGGCCAAGGGGCGCGCCAAGAAGGCGGTCAAGGAGATCGCCGCCGAGCTGATCCGCCTCTACAGCGCGCGGATGGCCAGCCCCGGCTACGCGTTCGGCCCCGACACGCCCTGGCAGCGCGAGCTCGAGGACGCCTTCCCCTACCAGGAGACGCCGGACCAGCTCGGGGCGATCAACGAGGTCAAGGCGGACATGGAGTCCGTCGTGCCGATGGACCGGGTCATCTGCGGTGACGTCGGCTACGGCAAGACCGAGATCGCCGTACGCGCGGCGTTCAAGGCAGTCATGGACGGCAAGCAGGTCGGCATCCTGGTGCCGACGACACTGCTTGCGCAGCAGCACTTCGGCACCTTCTCCGAGCGGTTCGCCCAGTTCCCGGTGACGGTCAAGGTGGTCAGCCGGTTCAACAGCGCCAAGGAGCAGGCGGCGGTGCTCGCCGGGGTGGCCGACGGGACGGTCGACGTCGTGATCGGCACGCACCGGCTGCTCAGCAAGGGCACCAGGTTCAAGGACCTGGGCCTGGTGATCGTCGACGAGGAGCAGCGCTTCGGCGTCGAGCACAAGGAGTACCTCAAGACCCTGCGCACCGCGGTGGACGTGCTGACGATGAGTGCCACCCCGATCCCGCGGACGCTGGAGATGGCGATCACCGGCATCCGCGAGCTGTCGACGATCGACACGCCGCCGGAGGAGCGCCACCCGGTGCTCACCTTCGTCGGCCCCTACGACGACAAGCAGATCGGCGCGGCCATCCGCCGGGAGCTGCTCCGCGAGGGCCAGGTCTTCTTCATCCACAACCGGGTCGAGTCGATCGACCGGGTGGCCCGCCGGTTGCACGAGATCGTGCCCGAGGCGCGGGTGAGCGTCGCGCACGGCCGGATGCCCGAGGACGCGCTCGAGCACGTGATGGTCGACTTCTGGGAGAAGCAGATCGACGTCCTCGTCTGTACGACGATCGTCGAGTCCGGCATCGACATCTCCAACGCCAACACGCTGATCGTCGAGCGGGCCGACGCGCTCGGGCTCGGCCAGCTGCACCAGCTGCGCGGCCGGGTCGGCCGCGGGCGCGAGCGGGCCTACGCCTACTTCCTCTACCCGCCGGAGAAGCCGCTGACCGAGGTCGCCTACGACCGGCTGGCGACGATCGCGCAGAACAACGAGCTCGGCGCCGGCATGGCGGTCGCGATGAAGGACCTGGAGATCCGCGGCGCCGGCAACCTGCTCGGCGGCGAGCAGTCCGGGCACATCGCCGCTGTCGGGTTCGACCTCTACGTCCGGCTGGTCGGGGAGGCGGTGGCCGAGTTCAAGGGCGAAGGCGCTGACGAGATCGCCGACGTCAAGGTCGACCTGCCGGTCACGGCGCACCTGCCGCACGACTACATCCCGGAGGAGCGGCTGCGGCTGGAGGCTTACCGCCGGATCGCCGCGGCCGCCGACCAGGCCGCGGTCGACGAGGCGCGGGCGGAGATCGCCGACCGCTACGGCCCGCTGCCGTCCAGCGTGGACAACCTGCTGGCGGTCGCAGCGTTCCGGACCCACGCCCGGCGGTTCCGGCTGGCCGAGGTCGCCAGCCAGGGGAACTTTGTCCGGCTGGCACCCGTCGACCTGAGGGAGAGCCAGCAGCTTAGGCTGCAGCGCCTCTACCGTGGTTCCATCGTGAAGCCGCAGGTGCGGACGGTGCTCGTCCCGAAGCCCGACCTCAGGGACACCGAGATCCTCGCCTGGGCGCGCGACCTGCTCGACGCCGTACTCGACACTGCTGTCCCGGCCGCAGCCGCGACGTAACGATCGGAAGGACCACACCGTGTCTTCACCCCGCCGCCACGACGTCCGTGGCCGGTCCCGCCGCACGGCGGCAGCTGCCCTCGCGATCGTGGGCGGCCTGCTGCTCGGCGCGTGCGGCGACGACGGTGAGCCGGGGGTCACGATCGGCGGCGGCGACGCGGCGGCAGAGGTCGGCGGCCGCAAGATCAGCACCGACGAGGTGCGGCAGGCGGTCGAGCGCGGTCTCAAGGGCGAGGGCGTCAAGGTCGAGGCGGACGAGCTCGGTCAGCAGCTGCTGACGACGAAGATCCGGCTGGCGCTGATGCGGGTGGAGGCCGAGCGGCAGGGCTACACGCTGGCGGCCGAGCGCGTCGCGAAGTCGCGCAGCGACATCGACGCCCAGCTCGCGGCGTCCGGCGGCGTCGTCAAGGCGGCCGCGGCCGAGGGCATGGGCGAGCCGGAGCTGGCGGAGTTCCTCGAGGCGACGACCTACCAGGAGGAGCTCTCGGCCCGGCTCGGCTCCGAACCGCCGATCACCGACGCGGCGGTCGACGAGGCGTACACCGCCAACAAGGCGCAGCTGGAGACCGCGGAGGCGTCGCACATCCTGGTGGCGGAGCAGGCGCTCGCCGACCGGCTCGTCAAGGAGCTGCAGGGCGGCGCGGACTTCGCGGCGCTCGCCAGGGAGCACTCGACGGACAAGGCCAGCGGCGCGAACGGCGGCGCGCTCGGCGCGGCGCCGCGCGGCAAGTACGTCGCGGAGTTCGAGAAGGCGGTCTGGGAGTCGAAGGTCGGCGAGCTGGCCGGGCCGGTCAAGACCCAGTTCGGCTACCACATCATCAAGGTCACCAAGCGGCCGTCTGAGGCGGAGATCAAGCAGACCGTCCGGACCCGGCTGGCGACCGAGGCCGGCCGGATGAAGCTGCTCGACCGGGTCCGCAAGGACATCAAGGTGACGGTCAACCCGCGCTACGGCCGCTGGGACGCCGAGAAGCTGCAGGTCGTCCCCGCGGCCGGCGACCCCGACGACCCGTCGACGCCCGCTCCGAGCGGCGGCGCGTCGCAGAGCGGTGCGCCGGATCCGGGCGCACCCGAGCCCGAGCCCGGTACGCCGGAGCCGGCGCCGTCGACGCAGTGATGGACCGGCTCGTCCTGATCGCCAACACCCACCGGGTGGCGCCGGGGCTGCTGTCCTGGCAGGCCTGGGAGGAGCTGCGCCAGGGCGGGGTCTACTGCACCGACCCGGCGCACCCGCAGCTGCCGTTCCTCGAGGCCGCGGGCGTCACCGCCCAGGTGCTGACCCCGGCGGACGACGTGACCGGCCTGCGGGTCGGCTACCTCGCCGGCGGAGGTGACCCGTCTGCCGTGTCGATGGCGCGGCAGTTCCGCGAGCGCGCGCGCGGCGGCCGGGCGGTGTGGCTCGCGTCCGCTGGCGGCGAGCCGGACTTCGTCCGTGCCCTCGGCGACCTGGCGGCCCGCGAAGGCGGTATCGAGATGG
>DASQMY010000390.1:0-3962 GCA_035645255.1 Mycobacteriales bacterium | reverse complement strand
GACCGCCCACCGAGGACCGGCGGCGAGCGGGCCGCGCCGGCGCTGCGCGTGCCGGCACCCCTCGGCGCGGGCTACTCGCCGCGCTTCTCGTGGGCGACGGTGATCGCACCGCTGGTGCTCGGCGCGGTGCTCGCGGTGGCGATGCCGGGCAACCGGATGTTCCTGCTGTTCATGCTGCTGAGCCCGGTCCTGGCGGTCGCCGGGTGGGGCGAGGAGCGTCGCCGGGCCCGCAAGGAGGGCGCGCGCGGCCGCGCTGACCTGGCGCGGCAGCTGGCCGAGCTGGCCGACGGTGTCGTCCGCGAGCAGGACCACGAGCTACGACGCCGCCGCGCGACCACGCCGGACCTCGCCGAGACACTGCGCCGGTGTGACCTCCCGAGCGGCCGGCTGTGGGAGCGCCGGCCGGTGCACGGCGACTTCGGGCTCGTGTCGGTCGGCCACGCGGACCAGCCGTGGCTGCCGCCACTCGACCAGCCGATCGAGCGGGCCGTCGAGGCGGACGCCCTGCTCGCGGCCGTCCCGGTGCTCGCAGCGGCCCCGGTCGCCGTCCGGCTCGCCGCCGGCCGGACGCTCGGCATCGCCGGTCCGCGGCGGCAGGCGCTGGCGCTGGCGCGCGCGGTGGTTGTGCAGGCGGCCGTCCACCACGGACCGGCCGACCTGCTGATCGCCGTGCTGACCGACGACGGCCGCGCGGGGGACTGGGACTTCGCGAAGTGGCTGCCCCACGTCCGGACCGGCGACGGCGCGCTGCTGCTCGCCGCCGACCCCGCCGACCGGGACCGCCTGCTGGCCACCCTCACCGACCTCGATCCACGAGCTGCGCTGCACCTCGTCGTCATGGACGCCGACGGGCTGACGGCAGGGCGCGCCTCGCCCGCGCGGGAGCTGCTGCGCGCCGACGGCGCGCCGGTGACCGGCCTGGTCGTCGCCGCACGGGTCGACGACCTTCCGGCCGCCTGCACCGACGTCGTCGAGATCGACGATCCGGACGGTCTGGCCCGGCACTGCGAGCCCGCGTCGGGTGGCCGGCTCGAGCGGGTGATGGTCGCCGGACTGTCCGCCGACACCGCCCGCGCGGCGGCACTGGACCTCGCTCGGTACGACGACGCCGACCTGGTGGAGCCCGGCGCCGACCTGCCGGCCGTCGTACCGCTGGGGGCGGTGCTGGCCGATGGAGTCCCCACGGCCGACGCGCTCGTCACCCGCTGGTCCCGGCCGCCGACCGGGCGGCTGGCGGCTCCCGTCGGTGCGAGGGCCGGCGGCCCGCTCGTGATCGACCTGGTCGGCGACGGGCCGCATGCGCTGATCGCCGGCACCACCGGCTCGGGCAAGAGCGAGCTCCTCCGCACGCTGGTGGCCTCGCTCGCTGCGACGTACTCGCCGAGGGACGTCAACTTCGTCCTCATCGACTACAAGGGCGGCAGCGCCTTCGCCGACTGTGCCGCGCTACCGCACACCGTCGGAGTCGTGACCGACCTCGATCCGCGGCTCGGCGCGCGGGCGCTCGTCTGCCTGGAAGCCGAGCTCCGGCACCGCGAGCGGCTGCTGCGGGCGGCCGGCTCACCCGACGTCGCGGCGCACATCGCCGCCGGTCAGCCGGGCGGGCCGATCGCGCGACTCGTCGTCGTCATCGACGAGTTCGCGACAATGGCGGCTGAGCTGCCCGACTTCGTCGACGCGCTGGTCGGCATCGCCCAGCGCGGCCGGTCGCTCGGGGTGCATCTGGTGCTCGCGACGCAGCGTCCGGCCGGTGCGGTCAAGGACAACATCCGCGCCAACACCAACCTCCGGATCGCCCTCCGCGTCCACGACGCGCCCGACTCGGTGGACGTGCTGGGCTCGCCGGTCGCGGCTTCGCTGAGCCGTCGGGTGCCCGGGCGGGCGTTCCTGCGGCTCGGGCCGGGCGAGCTGCTCGCGTTCCAGGCCGGGATCGTGAGCACGTCGAGCGCGGCCGCCGCCGACCTGCCCCCCGTCACGGTGACCGAGCTCGCGTTCGGCCCGGGGGCCCCCACCGTCGGCCTCGCGGAAACGCAGCCCGACGAGCCGAGCGACCTTGCGACGCTGGTCCGCGCCGCGGCCGACGCTGCGGCGCGGCTGCGACTGCCGCCGCCACGACAGCCGTGGCCGGATCCACTGCCGGCGGACGTGCTGCTCGACCAGCTGCCCGCGGCCGGCGACGTCGCCGGCCCGCTCGGCGGCTGGTCGGCGCCGATCGGCCTGGTCGACCAGCCTGAGGAGCAGCGGCAGTGCAGCTACTCCTGGCGATCATGGCTCGGCGGTCTGCTCGTCTACGGCGTCGCGGGCAGCGGGACGTCGACCACGCTGGCGACGCTCGCGCTGTCGCTGGCCGCGCGCCACCGCGTGGACGAGCTGCACCTCTACGTCATGGACTTCGGCTCGCAGCTGCTCACGCCGCTCGTCGACCTCCCGCACGTCGGTGCGGTGATCAAGCCGGCGGAGCGGGAGCGCCAGGAGCGCCTGGTCCGCTGGCTGCGTGCGGAAGTCGGCCGCCGGCAGTCGCTGCGCCAGCCGCTTGCAGACCGCGCTGTCCGGGCGCGCGACGCGGCGGTGCCGACCGGTCCGTCGGCCGCGCCGCCCGCCGTCGTGCTGCTGCTGGACAACTGGTCCGGCTTCGAGGCGGCGTTCGACGACCTGGCCGGCGTCGGCGTCCGCGACGACCTGGTCCGAGTCATCGCGGACGGGCCGGCGCTCGGCATCTTCGCCGTGCTGTCGGCGGACAGGGTGATGGCGGTGCCGACCGCCGTGTCCGCACTGATCCCGGAGAAGCTCGTGCTGCGGTTGTCCGACCAGCATGACTACGGGATGTTCGGCCTGCCGGTCCGTGACCTGCCGGCGTTTCCCCCGGGACGGGCGATCGACGCGTCGTCGCGCTGCGAGGTGCAGGTCGCGCGCCCGGGCGGCGCAGGTCTGGCCGGTGCCGTCGCGGCCGTCGACGCTGCGGCGGCTCTCGGCGGCCGGTGCGGCACCGGCGCCGGCGCGCCGCGCCGGATCGAGACACTCCCCGACGAGGTGAAGGTCGCCGATCTCGGCGACAGACCGCGCGTCGGGCGCGACGAGTGGTGGCTGCCGGTGGGGATCGGTGACCGCACGCTCACACCGGTAGGCCTGCGGCTCGCCGACGGGGAGCACGCGCTCGTGGCCGGCGCCGGCCGATCCGGCCGGACGTCGCTGCTCTGCGCGCTTGCCGGCTCGGTGACGCAGCACCTGCCCGACGCCCGCGTCGTCGTCGTCGCCGGACTCCGGTCCGCTCTGCGCGACGTGGCCGCCTGCTCGGCGGTCTACCACCCGGCCGAGCTGGCCGGTGCGGTCGCGGCGGTGGTGGAGTCGGGCCGCCCGACCCTCCTGCTGATCGACGATGCCGAGCGGATCGACGACGACAGCGGCTGCCTGCGCAGGCACCTGGTCGCCGCTCGACCCGGCGATCGAGTGGTGGCTGCCGGTCGTGCCGACGTGTTGCGCACCAGCTACGGCCACTGGACCGAGCTGCTCCGGCGCAGCCGACAGGGCGTCGTGCTGAAGCCGCAGCCGGCGGTGGACGGCGACCTGTGGGGGCTGGTGCTGCCGCGCCGCCGGACCCAACCGTTCGCGACGGGGCGCGGGTTCCTCGTCAGCGACGGCGACGTGGAGCTCGTCCAGGCGGTGCGGCCGTGAGCCTGCCGAGCAGTGACCCGCGGCCGCCGACGACGCGCGCGGTGCCCGGCTACCAGCTGGAGCGGCTGCTCGGGCTGGGCGCCACCGGCGAGGTGTGGCTGGGCCGCCAACCCGGCCGCGGCACGGCGCAGACCGCGATCAAGACGCTCGCCTGCGACGACCCGGAGAGCCGCGACCGACTCCGCGAGGAGGGCCGGACGCTGGCACGGCTCGACCACCCGCACATCGTGCCGCTGCTCGACGTCGTGGACTGCGCGGCCGGAGTCGCGCTCGTGATGGAGTACGCAGCC
>DASQMY010000389.1:0-12346 GCA_035645255.1 Mycobacteriales bacterium | reverse complement strand
ACAGCGGTCGTCGTGGCCGCCGTGGCGCTGATCGCGCGGACGCACCGGCCGGCCGAGCCCGCCGGTGAGCAGGCCGGCCCCGCCGGGGTGCCACGGGTCGACACCGCGGTCCAGCCGTCGGCCGTCCACCTGGACCTACGGGCTGGTCACAACGGGCGGGGCACATCCGGCCCGGATGGTGAGCCGAACAACCCGGTGGGTGGAGCGCGCAACCAAAGCACCCGCCGTAGCGTCTGATCGGTATCAGCGAGAGGAGGCACGAGGTGATCCGCATCCGGATCGAGCGCCCCCGACCCGTGCCGGCCCCCGCACCGCTGGACCTGCGTACGCCGTCCGGCCGGCCGCTGCCCTACTGAGCGCCGCGAACTCGGGGCAAGTTTTCAACCTGGCACGATTTCTTGATCGTCTGCGCACGAGTTGATCAGGAGATCGTGCCAACATGATCATCTACTGCGGCGCGACCGGCCTCTTGGTCGAGCGACCCCGGTCACTTCTCTAGCGGGAGCAGCTCCGGGTGGTCGGCGCTGAAGACGCCGATCGGGCTCTCCCAGCCGGGGACGACCCAGGCGTGCACCATCCAGGCGTTGTTGACGTTGTGCTTGAACCCGCCGCGGCTCTCGCAGTCGGCCCGCTCGGTCGACTCGTCCCCGATGACCTCGAAGGTCGTCTTGGAGACGCACAGCCCGATGTGCCGGTGCCAGTGGTCGTTGGGTCCGGTGAAGCCGGACGGCTCCAGCAGTGCGGTCTGGTAGTAGCTCAGCCCGACGATCTTCGAGTCCGGGTCGTTGCCGTCGTAGAGCAGCATCTCCGGGTTGTCGACGTCGAACCTGTCGTCGACGAGGTCGAAGCGCATGTAGTGCGAGCCGATCAGCGGGACGTAGCGGACGACCCGCTGGTAGCCGGCCGCCTCCGCCGACTTGATGGTCGGGAACCGCAGCGCCACCCTGCGGGCACGGACGAGCTCCTTGGCCAGCTTTGCGCGGTCGGCCGGCTTGACCCGCAGGATCGGCACCTCCTCGCCGCCACCGTGGCCGTGCCCCTCGCCCTCAGCCGTGGCAGCACCCGCAGTGGGCGTGACGTGCGGGTGCGGCGTGGGCGTCGCCGTACCCGACGCGACGTGGTGACCGGCCAGGTCGGCTGCGGCGGAGCTGACATGGGTGTCGTGACCTTCGCCGAGCGTCGACTGCGACGCCGCGGCGGTGCCGCCGGCGAGCATGCTCACGACCGCGACCGGCGCAACCCACTGGGCGAGGCGCAGCGCCGGGCGAGGCCGGTCGCGCCGGGCGTAGAGCCACGGTCCGAGCAGCGTGAGCGCGATGCCGGCGACGACGAGCGAGATGCCGACGACGAGCAGGAGGTGGCCGGCGTTGTCGAGGGAGAAGACCCCCTCGCGGGCGGCCAGGGTGGGGTCGGCAGCGTGCAGCCACGCGTCCACGGCGATGCCGACGCCCTGCGCGGCGGCGCCGACGGCCGTGAGGGCGAGCCCAGCCGTGCGGATCTGCATGGATCCGAGAGTACGTCGCCGGTGGCCGTAGCGCGACGGCTTGCGGATGATGCACGGCCAGTCGCCCGGACGGCTCAGAGATGTCGCTCGCCTGCCGATGGACAGGCATGACCGCCGACCCGCTGACCCGCTCGATCGTGTCCGACGTACGGAGCCTGCTGCTGGACGGGCAGGTCCGGTCGGTCTACCAGCCGATCGTGGACCTCGACACCGGGCGGACGGTGGCCGTCGAGGCGCTCGCCCGCGGGCCGGAAGGGCCGTTGCAGTCCCCGGGCGCGCTGTTCGGCGCGGCGGCGGCGGCCGGGCTGGTCGACGAGCTGGAGTGGGCCTGCCGGACGGCAGCGCTGCAGGGCGCGCTCGACGGCGGGCTGTGCGCCTCGATCGCGCTCTTCGTCAACGTCGAGTCGGCTCAGCTCGGCCGGGCGGTTCCCGCCGCGCTCCGCGCGCTCGAGGCGTCGGCCCAGCAGCGGCTGCACGTCGTGCTCGAGCTGACCGAGCGTGACCTCGAGCGGCGGCCGGCCGAGGTGCTCGCCGCGACGCGCAGCGCCCGAGCCGCCGGGTGGGGCGTCGCACTCGACGACGTCGGCGCGGTCCCCGCGTCGCTCGCTCTGATGCCGCTGATCCGCCCGGACGTCGTCAAGCTCGACATGCACCTCGTCCAGGACAGGCAGACCGTCGAGGTCGCCGCCATCGCGAGCGCTGTCGCGTCGTACGCCGAGGAGTCCGGCGCGCTGGTGCTCGCGGAGGGCATCGAGACCGAGCTGCACCGCGAGCGGGCGCTCGCGCTCGGCGCGACGCTCGGTCAGGGCTGGCTGTTCGCCCGGCCGGCGCCGCTGGCCGACCTCGACGTGCCGGCCGTCGCGCGGCCGCTGGCCCTGCTCGGCGAGCCCGACGAAGACGACTACGCGTCGCCGTTCAACCGCGTCGGTGGCCGTCTCCCACTGCGCATCGCCCGCAAGTCGCAGCTCCTGGCAATGTCGCGGCACATCGAGCGGCAGGCCGAGATCCAGCCCAACCCGCCGATCCTGCTGGCCGCGTTCGAGCACGCGGACTTCTTCACCCCGGCCACCGCGCGGCGCTACGCGGCGTTCGCCAGCCGGTGCCCGCTGGTCGGCGCGTTCGGCGTCGACCTGCCGGGAGAGCCGGCGCCCGGTGTGCGCGGCACGCCGATCGATGTCGAGGACCCGCTCGCGGACGAGTGGACCGTCGTCGTGCTCAGCCCGCACTTCGCCGCCGCCCTGCTCGCCCGCGACCTCGGCGAGCCGCGGCGCACTCCCGACCGCAGGTTCGAGTTCGCGCTGACCCACGACCGGCGACTGGTGACCGCGGCCGCCAGGTCGTTGGCGACGAGGATCGCCGGCTAGCCAGGACGTCAGGTCGCTTGCAGCGTCCGGTGCCACGTCGCCGCGACGACTGCCGCCAGCGCGAACGACACGCACACCGCCAGCCAGCCGGGCGTGTAGGAGCCGGTCACGTCCACCGACCAGCCGAACGCCACCGGACTGATGACGAAACCGGTGAAGAAGCCGAGCAGCACGCGGCCGGAGGCGCGACCCGCCATCGTCGGGTCCACGGCGCGGATGACGCTCAGCATGCCGACGCCGTTCCACGCGATCGCGGATGCGCCGAACGCCGCGCCGCCCGTCCACAGCAGCCAGACACTGTGGGCATCGGCGAGCAGCAGCATCGCGGTCGCGACGATCGCGGCCACCGCCAGCCAGCCGAGCAGCACGGTGACCGGCGTGCGCGTCCGGTCCGCGACGCGGCCGAGCAGCAGCCGGCCGATGATGCCGGTGAGCCCGATCTCGCTGGCGACCAGACCGGCGACGGACTTCGCCAGGCCGAGCCGTTCCGCTGCGTACAGCGGCAGGTGGGCGCTCGCCGCGCCGGCGCCGACGCCCATCAGCAGCGCGTAGAGGGCCAGCCGGTTGACGCTGGGGCCAAGCCGCGTGGTCGCCTTGTCGGGGCGCGAGGCCCTCGGCTCCGCGGCGTGCCTCGGGACGAACGTGATCACCGCGACCAGCCCGCCGAGCGCCACGGCGGCGCTGAGCGCCATCGCCGTACGCCAGCCGGCGGCCGCTGCGACCGCGGGGAGCAGCGCGCCGGCGACCAGCGCCCCGACCTGCACGCCGGACTGCTTGATGCCGCTCACGACGCCCTGCCGCGCCGGCGCGACGTGCTGTGCCAGCAGCTTGTTCGTCCCCAGGTTGCCGAGGGCGAGCCCGATGCCGGCGAGCGCGACGGCGAGGCCGAGCAGCAGGTACGTCGGCGCGGCGGCACTCAGCAGCGCCGACGTGCCGGAGACGACGCACAGTGCGGTGAGCGACCGGCGGCCGCCGAGCCGGTCGACGAGCGGCCCCCCGGCCGGTGACAACGCCGCCCCCACAGCGAACAGCAGAGTGGTCAGCAAGCCGAGGCGCGCGCGGGAGATGTCCAGGTCGTCGGCGATGAACGGACCGAGCGCACCGAGCGCGTACTGCATGAACGTCGAGATGCCCATCGTGACCGTGAGCGTGCCGGCCAGCCCGCGCGGCGACGTCATCCGAGATAGGCCCGGCGCACCCGATCGTCCTCGACGAGCTCGGCGGCGGGACCGGACAGGCTGATCTCGCCGGCCTCCATGACGTAGCCGCGGTCGGCGTGCTGCAGCGCGAGCGTCGCGTTCTGCTCGACGAGCAGGATCGTCGTGCTGCCGTCGTGCAGCTCGTCGATGATCGCGAAGATGTCCCGCACCAGCTTGGGTGCGAGCCCGAGCGACGGCTCGTCGAGCAGGAGCAGCTTCGGCCGGCTCATCATCGCGCGGGCGATCGCCAGCATCTGCTGCTCTCCGCCGGACAGCGTCCCCGCCGACTGCTCGCGCCGCTCCTTCAGCCGCGGGAAGCGCTCGAACTGCCGCTCGATGTCGCTCTGGATCGCCGCCTTGTCTCGCCGGACGTAGGCGCCAAGGACCAGGTTGTTGTAGACGCTCTGCCGGGCCAGCATGCGGCGCCCCTCCGGGGCGTGCGCGACGCCGAGCGCGACGATCTCGTTGGTCGTCTTCTTGGCCAGGTCCTGGCCGGCGAGGCGGATCGTCCCGCCACCGATCGGCACCAGCCGCGAGATGGCGCGGAGCAGCGTCGTCTTCCCGGCGCCGTTGGCGCCGATCAACGTGACGACCTCGCCGGCCTGGACGTCGAGGCTGACGCCGGTGAGTGCCCGGATGCCGCCGTACTGCACGTCGACGTCGCGGACCTCGAGCAGCGGCTCGGCGCGCGCGACCGGCTCGGCGCTCACGCGACCGCCCCTTCGTCGCCGAGGTACGCCTCGATGACCGCCGGGTGGCGCTGCACGACGCCCGGCTCGCCGAGGGCGATCAGATTGCCGAAGTCTAGGACCGCAATCCGGTCGCACAGTCCCATGACCAGCGGCACGTGGTGCTCGATCAGCAGGATCGTCAGGTCGAACTGCACGCGCAGCTCACGGACGAACTCCGACAGCCCCGCCTTCTCGTGCTGGTTCATCCCCGCTGCCGGCTCGTCGAGGAGCAGGATCTTGGGCTGCAGCGCGAGCGCGCGCGCGATCTCCAGCCGGCGCTGGTCGCCGTACGAGAAGTTGGCTGCCTTCTCGTCGTGCCGCGCCGCGAGGCCGACCAGCGAGAGCAGCTCCATCCCACGCTGCACGACCGCGCGCTCCTCGGTCCGCGTCGGCGGCAGCCCGAGCACGCCGCGCAGCAGGCCGCTGCGGGTGTGCACGTGCTGGGCGATCATCACGTTGTCGAGCGCGGTCAGCCCCCCGAAGAGCCTGATGTTCTGGAACGTCCGGGCGAGCCCGTGCCGCGCGACGACGTGCGGCCGGGCGCCGGTCAGCTCCTCGCCGCGGTGGAACAGCTGGCCCGACGACATCTTGGTCACGCCGGTGATCAGATTGAACAGCGTCGTCTTGCCGGCGCCGTTGGGACCGATCAGCCCGAAGATCTCGCCGCGCCGGACGCTGAACGAGACGTCGTTGACGGCGATCAGGCCGCCGAACCGGCGGGTCGCGCCGCGGACCTCGAGCTCGTCGACGTCGGTCATGCGTCCGCCCCTCTCGTGACGGGTGTCCCTGGGGAGGCGTCCGGCGTGACGTCCGGTCGCGGCTGCTGCTTGCGCCGGCCGAACCGCCGACCTCGTTTCAGAAGGTCCGGCGTGATCAGGCCGCGAGGGAAGAAGATGCAGCCGACCGTCAGCAGCACGCCGAAGATGATGAACCGCCCCTCGTCGATGAACGTCGAGACCCAGCTCGGGAGCACGCCGGCCTCCGCTCGGCTGCGCAGCCACTCGGGCAGGTAGGTCAGCGCAAGACCGCCGGCGACCGGGCCGAGGTAGGTGCGCGTGCCGCCGATCAGCACGAACGCAAGCAGCAGGATGCTGCGGTCGAAGGTGCCCTGCCGGGCGTTCCACGTGTTGAGCACGTGCGCGTCCAGCGCGCCGACGACCCCGGCCAGCGTGCCGCCGAGCGTGAACGCCAGCACCTTGGTGCGGGTCAGGTCGATCCCCATCGATGCGGCCGCGAGCTGGTCCTCGCGTACGGCGAGCAGCGACCGGCCGACGCGGCTGCGCTCGAGGCGCCGGACGAACAGCATCACGCCGATGAGCAGCGGGAGCGCGACCCACATGTACGACAGCTTGTCGCCGAACGGCTGCGGGATGCCGAAGATGCCGATCGCCTTGCCGGTGATGTTGAGGTTGAGCGAGAGCACCCGCAGGATCTCCACGAACGCGATCGTCGCGAGAGCGAAGTAGATCCCGGACAGCCGCAGCGCCAGCGCGCCGACCACGACCGCGAGCGCCGCGGAGAGCAGTCCGGCGGCGAGCATCTCCAGCAGCAGCGCGGAGACCGGGAAGCTGCCGTCCGCCGGCGGCGCGAACACGCCCTTCGACATCGTCGCCGCGGTGTAGCCGCCGAGGGCGTAGAAGCCCGGGCTGGCCAGCGACAGCTGGCCGGCCATCATCGGCAGGTACAGCGACAGTGCGAGCAGAGCCGCCACCACCATCTGGAGCAGCAGTGCGTCGTAGGACCTCAGCGCGTCGAGCATGGCTCAGACCTTCTGGATCTGGACTCGGCCGAGCAGCCCTTGCGGCCTGACCAGCAGGACGAGGAACAGCACGACGAACGCGACCGCCTCCTTGTAGGCGCTGTACTCCCCGGGGACGAACGCCTCGGCCACGCCGATCAGCAGCCCGGCGACGACCGCGCCCGGGATGTCGCCGAGCCCGCCGAGAACGATCACCGCGAGCCCCTTGAGCCCGAACGCGATGCCGAAGTACGGCCCGGCGATGCCGACCGACATGCCGATCAGCGTGCCGGCCAGCCCGCCGAGGAAGCCGGACAGGAAGAAGCTCACCCAGATCAGCCGGTCGACGTTGATCCCGAGCAGCTGCGCGGTCACCGCGTCCTCGCTCACCGCCCGGAGGGCCGCACCGGTGCGGCTGCCGTTCATCAGCCAGGTCAGCGCGACGACCATGATCATCGACACGATGAACACCGCCACCTGGGTACGGCGGATCGTCGCGCCGGCGATGCTGACCGAGCCGCCGAGGGTCCCGAGCGAGTAGTTCTCCGCGCCAACCAGGTACTGGATCACGTTGACCAGTGCGATGGCGACGCCCAGGCTCGACACCAGGGTGAGCAGCGGGTCCGACCCCCGGCGGCGCAGGGGCCGGAACGCCGCTCGCTCGATCAGTACGCCGAGCAGTCCCGCACCCAGCGCGCCGAGAACAGCGGCGAGCCAGAACGGGAGGGCGACCGGCAGCTGCGAGTTGGCAAGCGCGCCGTTCGCCCCGACCTGCGGTCCGGTCAGCGCCCACGTGAGGTAGGCGCCGACCGTGAACACCGCACCGTGCGCGAAGTTGATGACGCGCAGGATCGAGAAGACCAGCGTGTAGCCGAGCGCGAAGATCGAGTAGACGCTCCCGATCGCCAGCCCGTTGAGCAGCTTCTGCAGCACAGGTCTTCCCTACGACTAGAAGTCCGACTGGGTGGCTACGGGACGATGGTGAACTCGCCGGCCTTGCCGTCCGCGCCCATCTTGATCCTCGCGACCCAGAACTCCGCCTGCTTGACCTCACCCTCCGGGTCGAACGAGATCGGCCCGAGCGGCGTCGTGTACTGGCCCGCGATGATCTGCGCGTTGAGCTTGTCGCGCAGGTCCGGGAGCTTCATTCCGGAGAGCTTCTCCTTCGTGTCCATCGCCGCGAGCGCCTCGACGAACACCTGTACGCCGGCGAACGCCTGCGCGCTGAACTGCGGCGGCTTCTTCTTCTGCTGCGCCTCGTAGGCCGTGACGAACTCCTTGTTGACCGGGTTGTCGTAGCCGGGGTTGTACGCCTGGGCGATCAGGATGCCGTCGCAGTGCTTGCCGCACACCGGGAACACGTTCGTGGTGTTCAGGCCGTTGCCGCCGATCAGCGCGCCCTTGTAGCCGAGCTCGCGCAGCTGCTTGACCAGGTTGCCGCCGTCCGACGCGAGGCCGGACACGATCACCAGGTCCGGTGCCTTGGCGTTGATGGCGGTGGCCTGGCTGGTGAAGTCAGTGTCGGTCGTCTGGAACGTCTGCACCGTGACGAGCTCGAGCTTCTCCGTCTGCACCGCCTGCTGGAACGTCTTCGTCTCGGACGACGCGAACGCGTCGTTCTGCGCGAAGGCGACCGCGACCTTCTTGATGTCGGGGTTGTCCTTGAGCGCCTGCTTCACCGCGGCGGGCGCGACGACCGACACCGGGGACGAGACCCGGGCGATGTACTTGCCGATCTGCGGGATGCCGGCCGCCGTGTTGGACGGGCCGAGCACCGGGACCTTCGCCGCCTCGGCGACGGGGTCCGCGGCGAACGCCTGCTGCGAGAGCGTCGGGCCGACGATGCCGACGACCTCGGAGCGGATCAGCGCGTTGAAGGCGTTGATGGCGCCGTTCTCGTCTCCCGCGGTGTCCTGGATGATGACGTCGATCTTGCGGCCGTTGACGCCGCCCTTGTCGTTGAAGAACTTCTCGGCGATCTCGGCGCCGATGACCTGCTCCTGACCGAGCAGAGCGACGTTGCTCGTCTTGGCGACCGCCACGCCGATCTTGATGGGGTCACCGCTCGCGCCGCCGCCGCCGGTGTCGCCGGTCTTCTTCTCTTCGCCGGCACAACCGACCAGGAACAGCGCCGTTGCCGCTACTGCCGCCGTACGTCGAGCCGTGTGTCTCATGTCCACTCCGGGGGCTGTGAATTGCGTGGCAGCCAGCGATGCGCCGGCTGGGAATCGCGCTATCTACAGGACTGATCCCACCGGTGCGTTCACGGTTTACCGCGGCGTCACCGGATCCGGCTACGGGACGGTAACGATGTTCGGGTCGGGTCGGCGTGCCGGGGCGTCGACGGGCGCCGGCGAGTCCCAGAGCAGCTGCTCCTCGGTGGTCGCGTGGTTGAGGGCCCACAGCCCGACGATGTCGGCGATGACAATGATCAGGCCGGCGAGGAGCGCGACGTACAGCCGCCGGCGCTGCTCCCGGCGGCGCCACTTCGCGGCCGCCCGCTTGTAGGCGGTCGGCGAGCTGTCGATCTGCTGCGCGAGGACGCCGAGGGTCTCCCGGAGCCGGTCCTCGGTCGACGTGGGGGTCATCGCTGCCGTCCGAGCTGCCGCGCGAGTGCCGCCATGCCGCGCGAGGTGTGCGACTTCACCGCTCCGGTCGAGATGCCCATCGCCTTCGCGACCTCCGCCTCGTTGAGGTCGAGCCAGTACCGCAGCACGAGTGCCTCGCGCTGCCGGTCGGGCAGCGCCTGCAGCGCCACGACGACCTCGCGCTGGTCCTCGCGGAGCACGACCTCCGACTCGGCGGATCCGACGTCCTGCAGCGACATCTCCTGGTGGCGCTGCACCACTTGCTGGTGGCGGTAGCGCTGCCGGGCCAGGTTGCAGACGATCGAGCGCAGGTAGGGCAGCGCGGCGTCCGGGTCGCGCAGCCCGCCCCACTTGCGCTGGATCCGGTAGAACGCCTCCGCGACGAGGTCCTCGCTCTCCGCGCCCGCACCGAGGAGTGCGGCCAGCCGGGTGAGCTCGGCGTGGTGGGCGTCGAAGAGACGCGTGATCGTCGCGGCCCGCTCGACGTTGCGCAGGTCGAGCTCCTGCAGCGGACCGTCGACCGTGTCCGGGGCCGGCGGGGCCGGCGCCGGCCGCGCCGCGACCGCGCTCACCGCCGCCGGACGGCCCTTGTACAGCTTCACCGTCTCGCCACCACCGTCTCCACGTACGTCCAGCTCCTCCGGCCGCGCCGTCATGTCGACGGCCCGAAGCCCGCACGCGCGGGCGCCCGCGGCGTGTAGTCGGCGTCATCCGTGGCGTCGAGTCCCCGCGGAAGCCCGGCCCGCGTCAGCAACGGCGTGAGCGCGGCGGCCACCACGAGGTTCAGTGCTAGTGCGAGTAACGCCGGATACGACGCGAATTGCAAGGGTCCGATCGAGATGCGGTAGACCGCGACGAACCCCGTCGCCGCGGTCATCGCCGTCCCGGCGACCATCCCGGCTGCCCAGCCGGCGAGCAGCGCCGACCGGTGGAACCAACGCGTGAACAGGCTGATCCCCACAGCCGGCAGCGTCTGCAGGATCCATACGCCGCCGAGCAGCTGCAGGTTGATCGCCGCCTGCGTCTTGAGTCCGATGACGAACAGCAGGGAGCCCATCGTCACCACGACGCTCGCCGCGCGCGCCGTCTGCGCCTGCTGCCGGGCAGTGGCGTCCGGCTTGATGTACTCCTTGAATACGTTGCGGGCGAAGACGTTGGACGCGGCGACCGCCATGATGCCGGACGACACGACTGCGCCGATGACCACCGCGGCGAAGAACAGCCCGGCGAGCCAGTCGGGCAGCACGCTGCGGATCAGCAGCGGGATCGCCAGCGCCCCGCGTCCCTTCGGCGTCTCTACCCCGGCGGCGATCGCCAGGAAGCCGAACAGCGCGAGCAGGCCCAGCAGCAGCGTCCACGCCGGCAGCAGGTAGGCGTTCTTGCGTACGACACGGACACTCCGCGCGCTCAGCACCGCGGTGACCGTGTGCGGGTAGAGGAAGAGCGCGAGCGCCGAGCCGAGCGCGAGCGTCGCGTAGGCCGAGTACGACTCCGGCGTCAGCAGCATGGTGCCCGCCTGCGGGGTGCGCGCGGGGAGCGCGCGGGCCGCCGCGGCGAAGACCGCGCCCACGCCGCCGACCTCGACGGTGATCCAGACCAGCGCGACCGCCGTCGTACCGAAGATCATCACCGCCTTGACGACCGACAGCATGGCCGGGCCGCGGAGCCCGGTGGCGAACACCACGGCGGCCAGCACGGCGAGCCCCACCGCGAGCGGCGCGACGCCCGTCGTGCCGCTGCCGGCCGGGGCCAGCCCCATCGCCTCGAGGACGACCTGGATGCCGATCAGCTGGAGCGTGATGTAGGGCATCGTCGCCAGGATCCCCGTGCTCGCCACGGCGACGGCCAGCCCGGGTGAGTCGTAGCGGTCGCGCACGAAGTCGGCAGTCGTGAGGTAGCCGTGGCGGCGCGCGATGGTCCAGAGCCGCGGCATCACGAGCAGGAAGATCGGGTAGACGATGATCGTGTAGGGGACGGCGAAGAAGCCGAGCGCGCCGGACGTGTAGAGGACTGCGGGCACCGCGATGAACGTGTACGTCGTGTAGACGGCGCCGCTGATCACGCACCAGGACAGTGCGGTGCCGAACGGCCGGCCGGCGAGCCCCCAGTCCTCCAGAGTGTCGCCGGTGCCGGGGCGCCAGCGCCGGGCGGCCAGCCCGCCGGCCGCGGTGGCCAGGAGCAGCCCGAGGAAGATCGCGCGCGTCACGGCTGGTCGGCGCCTTCGGGCAGATCGTCGGTGGCGCGGACGACGAGCCAGGTGATCAGGACGGAGAGCGCGATCCAGGCGAACTGGTACCAGTAGAAGAACGGCACCCCGAACAGCCGCGGCTCGGCACGCGCGTAGAGCGGCGGCCAGAGCAGGCCGAGGAACGGCAGGGCCAGAAGGAGGTACCAGCGGCGCTGGGCACCGTTGCCCGCAGCGCCCCGCAGACGGGACACGGGTCGTCCACCTGTCCATGTCTGCACCGCGGATGCAGTGCACCTAACTGAGAGACCCTTGACCGGCCGATCGGTTTACAGCGAGTTCCGGAGCGGCGTGATCTGGCGTGCGGTTTCATCGCCGCGCCCACCTGGTGACCGTCTCGATCCGCTCGCGCGCACCACCCGGTCGCGGGGCGCCTGGCCGTAGCCGTAGACGTAGTCGGCGACGCTGCGGGTGATCCCGTCGGACATCGGCGCGTACGTGACGAACGGGATCGGGCTGGTGTCCGAGCGGAACGGCGTTCCCGTCAGACCCAGGCGCCGCATGGCGGGTGTGAAGGCCTCGCGTACGGCGTCGCCCCAGCTCAGCGCGTCGCCGCCGTTGTGGATCTCGTCGAGGATGACGAGGGTGCGGCGGGCCGCGGTCCGCTGCAGGTGGAGCGCGGGGTGCGCCGCGACCTGCGTAGGTGACCGCGACGCCGGTGTAGTCGCGGGATGCGGCGCCCTGCCCGTTGCGGAAAGGCGGGGTGGATGCTGATCCCGGCCTGGTGGGCCGCCGCGGCCCACTGGTGCTTGAGGTGCTCGGTCGGCGTGACGACGGTGACCGCCTGCACCACCCCGGCCGCGATGAGCTCGGACGCCACCCGGAGCGCGAACGTCGTCTTGCCGGCGCCCGGCGTCGCGACCGCGAGGAAGTCACGCGGTGACTTGGCACGGTAGGCGTCGAGGGCGGTCGGTTGGCCGGACTTCGGTCGGCGCCGCCGGGGGAAGTGCGGAGGCAACAGAAGCGCGAGCCTACCC